>CAZHIV010000169.1:0-15201 GCA_964532675.1 uncultured Planctomycetaceae bacterium | reverse complement strand
TGTGGCGGCGGCCGCCTGCAGATGGAAATGGTCGGGGGCCGACGCGCCGCAGCGCGGGCCGTTGTACAACACGGCCAGGTCGGGGCCGACCGCCGCGGCCAGGCGGAGCAGCGTCGCCAGGCGGCCGGCAATGCGCTGCGGCCGATGCTCGCGGTCGGCGACCGTGCTATGCAGCGGAACAACCGGAAACGGATTGGGTAGGATCACGAGGTCTTCGAACGCGACGCCGCGTTCCTCGACCGGCATGTTGGCCGGGCAAAGGAAGCAAGGGCGGGCGGCGATGGATTGCGCGTCCGTCTTGGCGTGGGTCGAGCGCCGGCGGGCGGGGTTCATCTGGACAACGATCCGCTCGCCGTCGAGCGTGAGCGTTTTCGTGTGGAGCCGCCGTAGCGCCGCCTCACCTTCGCGAAGCGCCGGCCAGGTGGCGCGCTGCTGGGCGAAGAGCGCGTCGATGCGGCTCCGTAACGGCATGCCCTCCGCGATGTCGATTTGCAGGACCCGATCCCAGCTCATGATTGCCTGGCCGCGATTTCGATCGAACGCAGCCTGTCTTTGTAGAGCGCGTACCGATTGCGCGTCTCGAGCGGCAAGGCGTGATCGGTGTTCCCTTCCCACCGCCGGCACCAGTAGAGCGAGTCGTAAATGCGGCCCAGCGGGTACCGCCCGCACAGATGCAGGGCGACGGCGTAGTCCTCGCCGAAGCTGACGTTCGGAAAGCCGATGGTGCGGAGCGTCGGCACGTGGAAGGCCCGCGGCGCGCCCAGGCCGGCGATGCGCAGCGCGTTGTTGTGCCCGTTTTCGGGCGTCCACTCGCGGTGATCGATCAGACCGGGCGGGATGGGCTTGAGTTCGAAGTCGACGATCGTATACGAGCCGACAACCATCGCGTACTGGCCGCCGCGCAGCTCGCCGACGATCCGCGAGAGCACGTTCGCATCGGCGTACAGGTCGTCGCTGTCGAGCTGCACGGCGTAGCGGCCGCAACGCTCGTCGTAGATCGCTTCGTTCCAGCAGCCGCCGATGCCCAGGTCCGTGCGCTCGGGGACCAGGTGCACGAGCCGCTTTTCGCCGGCGGCCAGCTCGGCCAGAACCTGCGACGTGCCGTCGGTCGAGTGGTTGTCGACGACGATCACGTTGAACGGGAAATCGGCTTGTTGTGAGACGGCACTTCGGACGGCGTCGGCAACGGTGCGGGCCCGGTTTCGCACCGGGATTACGACGCTGGCTTCGACCGCGACGGGGGAATCCTCGTCGACCGGACGGGCGGTTGGCGACGGCCGCCAGGCGCCGATGCGCTTCAGGTGCTCGGTGGCGACGCGTTCCATCTCGATTTGGTATTCGCGATTTCGCGGATCGACGTAGTTGAAGTGCGCTTCTCCCGCCGCCGACTCGACCACGACTGGCACCGCATACGTGGGCTCCGGCAGGTGGACGACGGGCCCGCGTTCGCTGGCTCGCAGCCGCAGGTCGTACCAACCGCCGAACTGGCCGGCGACGCGATCCGCCTCGATGCCATCGGCCACGCCCGCCACGGCCGCGCGGCTCAGCACGACCGCGTGGCCGAAATCAAAATCGTCGCGCATGCTGCCGGGCTGGTAATCGATCAGCGGGTGAAGGCTGGCCGTGCCGTCCGCCTGGCGGTCGAAATAATCGGAATAAAGGACCCCGGCCCGGCTGCTCGACGCCGCGTCGAGAAGTCGCCGCAGGCCGATGCTCGTCAGCTCGACGCGCGGCGAGAGGAGCCACAAGAGATGCGAGGCGTCGGTTGACTCGAACCAGCGCAGGGCCTCCGCGACGGCGTCGGCGGACCGCAGGTTGGCCGCCTTGAGTCGCCGAGCGTCAGCCAACGGCAGCCGCGCGTCGGTCGGCGCCGCCACGGCCATGCCGCGCAGTGCCCGATCCTCGGCGAGCCGCTCAAGCGCGTTCGCCCCCGAGACTTCGCCGGTCCAGCCTACCACGGCGGCGATCGACGCCATGTACGTTCTCTCCTGAAGCGGGTGCGAAAAAACCCATGTTACCGTCGCCCACACGGCAACGCAATTCAGCAAAGCAAGCCGCAAGTTGCGAACGAAGAGGCCGGGTGATTTAATGGTGAATGACCAATCGCAACACCGCTTGAGGGAATTATGAAAGCCGGCCTCGCACTCGCACTGATTCTACTCGGCAGCCCGTTATCGCTCGTCCGCGCGGAGGACGCTCAGAACCGCGCCCCGCGGCCGGCCCGGTCCGGCGACGTCGTCGAACGGCTGGCCCGGGCGATCGAGCCCGACCTGGCCGGCCAGCGGGAACGCCTGCCGCAGTACGTGAATTTCTTTCGCAGCGAAATCGGCAACGACTTTCGGCTTTTCGCGTTCGACGTCGAGGCGGTGCCGGCCGCGCGGCGACGCGTCGCGCTGCGCGGCCATATCGAGTTTCCTGAAACTCGCGAATCGCTCGTGAAGTATCTGGGCCTGCTGGGATTCGAGGTGGACGATCAACTCATCGCGCTTCCGGCCTCGGAGCTTGGCGAGGAGATCTTCGGCTTCGTCAAGGTGTCTCACAGCCTGAGCTACGATCGGCCTCGCGGCCGGCGCACCGTCGAGACGGATTGCCTGCTCGGCGAGCCGCTGTACCTCCTGCGCGAGATCGACGGACATTTTCTGGCGCACAGTGGCGAAGGCTACCTGGCCTACGTGCGCGCGGGCGACGTGCTACGCGCCGATGCCGCGGCATTTTCACGCTACATGGAAGAGCCGAGCGTGCGGATGGTTTCCGATCACGAGGTCGCCGGGGGTCTCGTCGTGCCGACGGGGGCCCGGCTCAAGTGGCTCGGCACCGACGGCGAGACGGTTCAGGCCGAGCTGCCGACGGGCGAAACGGTGGTGCTGCCGGCCGCCGCCTGCGAAGTGCGCGAGGAGCCGCTCGCGCAGCTGGCCTCCATCACCGAAAACGGCAAACAGTTGCTCGGCACGCCGTACCTTTGGGGCGGCCGGACTTCGCAGGGCGTCGATTGCTCGGGCCTGGTGCAGATCAGTTACGCCACGGCGGGGCTGCACTTGCCGCGAGATTCGTATCAGCAGTTTTACGTCGGCAAGCTCACAGCGACGCGCTGGCACACGGCCGGGCTGCGGCGGGGCGATACGCTTTATTTTCTCGGCGGCGACGGCAAAATTCGGCACACGGGCCTGTACCTGGGCGACGATCGATTTCTACACGCCGTGTCGCCGGTGGTGCGGATCAACAGCTTCAACCCGCAGCACGAGAACTACGATGCGCGGCGGCACGCGTCGTTCGCGTTCGCGAAGCGGTTGTTGGATTGAGCGCGGGCCGCAGTTTCGCTCTAAGCCGCAAGCGGCGGCGCCACGCTCTGTGTAGTTGTTACATTACCCAGCGGCAGAGCAGGGCGGTAATGTAGCCGCAGTAGCTGCCCAGGGCGTAGCCGAGCATCGCCAGGAGGATGGCGGCGGGGACCAAATTGGGCTGGTGATACGAGGCGACGACCGAGGCGGCCGCCGGCCCGCCGATATTGGCCGCGCTGGCGATCGCGGCCGTGTGCACGTCGCTACGCAACAGCCAGGCGCCCAGCAGGCAGAACGTGCCGTGGATAAAAATCCAGAGCACCGCGCCTCCAAGAAACGGCAGAGCCTGCTCCGCAACGCCTTCGAGCTCGGCCGAAGCCCCCATTTGAGCCACGAACAGAACCAGCAGCGCCATCCCGAGGTTCTGGCTTCCTGGGATTCGGCGCAGCGGCGTAAAGGAGTAGGCAATGCCGGCCGTGGTGATCAATAGGATCCGCCACGTCGAAGCCGTGAGGTACGGCTTCCATTCGGGCAGGTATCCGGCCGCCATATCGGCCCCCCATGTCGCCGCCAGCGACACGCAAAGCAGAAACACATAATCGCGCGTTGTCGGTGGGCGCGGCTCGACTCGCTGGGCCTCGGCGGCTTCGAGCATTCGCTCCACCCGGTCGGCTTCGACCCCTGTGAGCCGGGCGAAGCGATCGGCAAATCGGTTCGAAACCAGAAGTACCGGCAACCAGAATGCGTACATCGTCGAGTCGGCCAGCACCGCCAGGCCAAACTCGGTGCCTTGCGTGCCGATCATCTCGCTCACGGCTGCCATGTTACCGGTCCCGCCAATCCAGCTTCCGGAAAGCGCGCCGAACGCCTTCCAGGCATCGGGTCCCAACCAGTGCTTCACGGCCAGCAGCCCGATGGGCGCACCGACCATGACGCCCAGCGTGCCGAAAAGCATCACGCCGATGCCGCGCCCCATGACCTGAAGCGCCCCTCGGATATTGACATTCATCAGCAGCAGGATCAGCAGCATGGGGAGCATCAGGCTCTGCATCGTGTCGTATACGGGCGACTCGGTGGGAAGCACGCCCGTGTTGGAGAGAACGACCGGCACGAGATAAATGAACGCCAGCGGCGGCAGAACCTGAAAGAACCGCCAGCCGGTCCATCGCTCCAGCCAGTAAAAGAAGGCGCACACGCCCGTGAGCGTGGCGAGAATGCCCACCGGGCTGGTGATGGGAAGCCAGTCGTACACCGTCGCGTCCCCGCTGGCGTGGATCGAGAAGCCGCTAGATTCCCGCACGGGGAAGCCGAGCTTCTATCGTATCCTCGAGCGTGGACCGCTCGCAATCGGCCGGCCGCGATGGGTAGTGGATCAGATTGAAAAAGGGCGGCGGGCGGCCGGCAGCGATGGAAAGTTCTGGGAATCGGCGGTTGGCTGCCGCGAGGCGGCTGAGCTACAATGGTGGTAACCAGCGTCGTTCGCCGCGGCCCGGTTGGGCAACCGATCCCGCGACGACAATTTTCCAGGCAAATCGCACGTTCATCGTGACGCTATGGCCGCTTCCATCGAAGATGTCGCTAAGCTTGCCAACGTCTCGATTAGCACGGTCTCGCGGGTAGTCAACCGCCGCCAGCTGGTCAACCAGGAGACCTGCAAGCGCGTCGAGGCGGCGATCCGCGAGCTGCGATACCGGCCGAACGCGTTCGCCCGCGGATTGATGCTCCGCAAGAGCGGCATCGTGGGGCTGGTTTTGCCCGATCTGCACGGCGAGTTCTACTCCGAGATCATTCGCGGCGCGAACTCCAAGGCCCGCGAATTGGGCCACAACCTGCTGCTCTCCTCGGCCCTGCCGGGCGACGACGCCGACACCTGGCTGGCGGCCATCGGCCAGCACGCGCTCGTCGACGGGCTGGCGGTGATGGTCTCCGACACCATGGCGACGGGCGTCGGGCCCACGCTGGAAGAGCTCCATATCCCCATCGTGGTGCTCGATGATGAGATCGAAGGGGTCGAGCACGACGCGGTCATCATCGATCAGCGGCAAGGAGCGCTGGCGATGATGCGGCATCTCCTGGAGGAGTGCGGCGCGGAGCGGATTTACTTCGTGGGCGGGCTGGAAACGAACATCGACACGCAGGCCCGCTACAAGGCCTACCGCGAAATGTTGGGAACCGCCGGCCTCGAATCTCAGAAGGAAGACGTTTACTACTTGGATTACACGTACGACTCGGCCTATCGGCTGGCCGTTGAGAAGGTGCGGGCCTGGGCGGGGCCGAAGCACTTCGTGTTTGCCGCCAACGATGAAATGGCGACCGGCATCATCGCCGGGGCGACGGCCAAGAATGTGGCCGTGCCGCGCGATCTGGGCGTCGTCGGGTTCGACGACACGCGCGTGGCGCAGATGACCAACCCGCTGGTGACGACCGTGCGGGTGCCAATGTCCCGAATGGGCGCGGCGGCCATCGAGCTGCTCTACGCGCGGATCACCGAGCCGGAGCGCCCGCCGGCAAGGGTCTCGCTCGAGGCGGAGTTGGTCGTCCGCGATTCGTGCGGCTGCGGGCGGAAGGGGAAGTAGCAAGAGGTAGCATTCGACAACCATCGGTCGACGATGTTCGATGGTTGATTAATGGCAAAACGAGCGATATGCGCCACCTCGGGCCTGGCCGAAGGCCTTTTTCATCGTAGCCTGCGGCAACGCCCCAGGAAAAAGACGGCCCAAACCACCATTGGCCAACGGCCATATTCAACCGAATTGCCAAGGTGACTATGGCCGTTGGCCAAAAGTCGTCACCAATCCTAACACCTGGGGTTCCACCCCAGGCTACGGTGGGATCAGGCCTTCGGCCAAATCCGTGGTTGTCCGTCGAAAACTCCATCAACGCCGACCGGCTAAACAACGATGTTAGCCCTTGCATAATCGTGTGGAAATGCTGGGCTACTTCCGTGGCGTCCCTCCGGGACCGGGCCCGTCCTCCTAGCTCCCGCTGCTTCCTCGTGTTAAAGAGAATCCCGGTCAGCCTGCTTCTTGCGCGTGGCGTTTCTCGAGGGCGTCTTTGATCTCGCGCCAGCGGGCCTCGGTGAGCGGGTAGCGAAGCGTAAGGAAGATCGAGACGCAGCTCAGCACCAGCGGCAGGCCGATCTCCACGAACCGCAAGCGGTACATCGTCGTGGGCGTCTGCTTTTTTAGCAGCGCCGTCGGCTCCAGTAGGGCGTCCGCTTCTCGGATTACCTCGTCCGGCCTCTCCACGAGAGTGGTGCTTCTCGCTTGGAGCTCCGCGGCTTCGGAGCGAATGGCGCGGGCGCGGGCGATCAAGGCATTCAAGTGTTCTGTCTGCTCGGGATAGGTTTCCAGCCGGTCGGCGAAGTGTTGCCGAAGTCTGCCGGCGCGGTCGATCACGCTTTGGATTTGCTCGTCAAACCGCTCACCTCGCCGATAGAGGTCGACGTCCTGCTTTTGCCACGCCTCTGCTTCGGCTTTGATGCGCCTCACGTCGCTCTGCAAGGCATTCACGGAGACGTTTTGCCGCTCGTCGAAGGCGGTATAAACCAAAAGTACGCCGGTGACCAAGCTGGCGAACGCGCTTCCCAGCTTGATCACCCACCAGTAGACGGCGTAGAAGCTGCCTTCCGAGCGAGTGCCCGTCCTGAGCTCGTCCTGGTCGCAGACGTCGCCGACCATCGACGAGCCCAAAGTGAAGAACATCAGCATTCCCGCCGACAATAGCACCGTGGGAATGGTCGCCAGGTAGGGCAACTCCGGGTCGTAGCAGACGATCTTGGAAAGCTGCGCGGCGCACATCAACAGGATCGCAATGAGCAGCGTCTTGTTCTTTCCCAGTCGCCGGCTGAGCCAGTTGAGCGGAAATACGGCCACGAGCCCGGTGACGGCCCAAACGGTCCCATTGATTCCGAGCAGCCGGCCAGCGGCGGCCTCATCGCCGCCGTACAGATAAAAGATCGTAATGTAATAGTTGAACAGGGCGACGAAATTGAAGCCCATCGCCAGCGTGAAAATAATCCCCACCAGCGTGAGGAACGTGGTGTTGCTCAACGCCGTCCGCAGGTCGGTCCACAACGTGGTCTTCTTCTGCTCCTTGGCGACGGCAAAACCGGGCTCGCTCAGCGCGAAAAACCACCAAATCGTCATGGGGATCAACAATACGGCGATGAAAATCGAGACGTAGCGCATGCCGTCGGTGAGGTCGCCGCCCGGCCCGCTGAAGAATTCGAGCCCGGCCAGGAAGATCAGCCAGGGCGTGCCCATCGCGAACAGGTTCCCCAGGAAACTCTTGGCGCTGAACAGCTTGGTCCGCTCGTGGTAATCGCCGGACATCTCCATGCCGAGCGCGCCGTGCGGAATCTCGAAGACCGTCGTGGCGGTGAAGAACACGAGCAGCCCGCACAGGATGTATGCGAGCTGGAACCAGTTGTACGCGGCTTCCGTCGCGAACACGTCGTGCACCCACTCGCCGCGCGGCACCCACCACATGGCGACGAAACTTAGCGCGACCGCAATGCCGCCGAAGAGAATATATGGGCGTCGGCGCCCCCAACGAGTCCGCGTATTGTCGGAGAGGTGCCCCACGATCGGATCGGAGAAGGCGTCCCACAGCCGGGGGAAGATCATGATCGTCCCCAGCCAGATCGCGCTGAGCCCCAGCGAGATGTTGCCGAGCAGGCCCATCAGTTGCCCGGCGATATTGAACAGGGCGATCGGAACCAATCCGCCCATGCCGTAGGCGATCAATTGGTTCCAGGGGACACGGTCTGGGGCCGGCGCGGGCAGCTCATCGCTCGCCATGGGGTGGGTGTCCTAGTTGTAGTGTGATCGCAGGGCCGTTGCGTACGGCCCGCCGTCGGCGGATAGGGCGATTGCTGGACGAAACTCGTACATTTACCGCGAATGACGTCGATTTTCGGCAAAGCCGGCGCTGTGCGGGCCGAATCAACGGCTAGCCCTTTTTGAGAAGGGGACTCGCCATTTCCGCAGCGCCGGATTAGACTGGGGAGTTGGGCTGAAAGCGCTTGCGGCCGGCGGCTACCATTCTTTTCCATTCCCTGTTCCACGGCAACATGAATCCTGCTGCAACAAGCCCCCGATCGGCCGGTGCGGTTCGCACGGACGAGCAGGTTCCCGTCTTGCCGCAAGTTGTATCGCTGTCGCACGGGCAGTACAACATTCGGCTCAGCGAGGTGGGCAGCGGCTATTCCCAGTGTCAGGGCACGGCTCTCACCCGCTGGCTGCCCGATGAAACCCGGGACGCGGACGGCTTTTATATTTACCTGCGCGATTTGGACGACCACGCCGTGTGGTCGGCCGGCTACCAGCCGACGCGCGTGGCCGGCGTCCAATACGATTTTCAATACGACCACGGCGTGGCGGAAATCCGCCGTGTGGACCGCGAGATTTCGTGCAGCCTGGCGATTTACGTTTCTCCACCGGGCGAATTTGAGGTTCGCCTCTGTCGCCTTACAAACTTGGGGGATCGCACGCGACGCATCGAGCTGACCAGCTACCTTGAATGGGTTCTCGGGAGCCGCGAAGCAGACGCTGGGCACCCGGCTTTTTCCAAGCTGTTCGTCGAGACCGAATTCTGCGCTGCTCGGCGGGCAATCCTGGCCCGCCGCCGGCCGCGGCACTCCGACGACGCCGAGTTCTGGGGCTTTCACTCGATCGTCTGCGACGCGGCCGGAGCGAGCGAGTCGCTCGAATTCGAAACCAATCGCTTGCGGTTCATCGGCCGAGGGCGGACCTTGGCCCGGCCGCTGGCGCTGGAATCGGGCGCAACTCTCAGTGGCGACTGCGGGCGAGTACTGGACCCGATCGCCAGCCTGCGGACCGTGGTGGTGCTGGAGCCCGGCGATTCGCGGCAAGTCGCCTTCGTCCTGGGCGGCTCGCCGCGCCGTGCGGACATCGACCAACTCCTCGCGGACAACAGCGAGTTGGCGAAGCTGGAGAACGTATTCGAGAGCATCCGCGCCGCGGCAAATTCGCCCGTGAACGGTTCGCCGAAGCCGGACGGTGCTCTGCCGGCCCTGGCGCGGCGGGTGATCATCCATCCGCCGCACATCGTTTGCGCGCGCGACTCCGCCGAGGAGCCGGCCAATGGCGTTTTCAAGCGTGCCGGCACCGACGGTTCGCTCGACGGACCGCAAACATCAGGCGGCACCGACAAGCTGCTGTTCGACAACGGCTACGGCGGCTTCTCGGCCGACGGCCGGGAATACATCGTTCGCGTCGAGCCGGATGGCCGCGGCGGCCAGCGGCGGCCTCCCGCGCCGTGGGCGAATGTAATCGCCAACGAGCGGGCCGGTTTCCTCGTCACCGAAAGCGGCGCCGGATATACCTGGTCGGGCAACAGCCGCGAAAACCGGCTCACGGCCTGGCACAACGACCCGGTGATCGACCCGCACGGCGAGGCCTTTTGGATTCGCGACGAAGATAGCGGCGTGTTCTGGTCGCCGACGCCGGGTCCGACGCCCGCCGCCGCCGCGTACCGGGTGCGGCACGGGTTCGGCTACACAACGTTCGAGCATGAGAGCCACGATTTATCGCAGGAACTCACGCTGTTCATGGCGCCGGACGAGCCCGTAAAACTCTCGCGGCTGCGGCTGTCGAACCGCAGCGGGCGGCCGCGGCGGCTGTCTTTGTTTTCCTGCGTCCACTGGGCCTTGGGGGCGAAGGCCGACGAAGTCACCAGCGCGATCACGACCACGTACGACGCCGAGCGACGCACGATCTGGGCCACGAACCCGCACCGCGATTGTTACGGCGGGGCGAGCGCGTTTTCCGCGGTCCGAATGGACGACGAGTCGCCTTGCTCCGGCATCACGTTTTCTTGCGACCGCGGCAGCTTCCTGGGGCGTTACGGCGATACGGATGCTCCCACAGCCGTCGCCGGCGGCAAAGAGCTCGATCGCCGCACGGGCAACGGCCTCGATCCGTGCGCGGCGTGGCAGGTCGAAATCGAATTGCCGCCCGGCGGCTCGTTCGAGTGCACCTACCTTCTCGGCGAAACGGCGAACCGCGAGCTGGCGAGCGAATTGATCGACTGTTACGGCGATCCGCGGCGGGTGCAGAAATCCCTCGAGCGGACGAAACAGTTCTGGCACGACACGCTTTCTTCGATCGCGATTGAAACGCCGGACCGCGAGATCGACTTGATGGTCAACGGCTGGCTCGTGTACCAGAACATCAGTTGCCGTTTGTGGGGCCGCAGCGCGTACTACCAGCCGGGCGGCGCCTATGGGTTTCGCGACCAGCTCCAGGACTCCGCGGCGCTGATCTACCACCGGCCGGATGTTACCCGCGCCCAGCTGCTGCGCAACGCGGCGCAGCAATTTGTCGAAGGAGACGTGCTGCACTGGTGGCATCCGGATACCGGGTACGGCCTGCGAACTCGGTTCTCCGACGATCTGCTGTGGTTGCCGTACGTCGCCGCGGAATACGTCGAGCGGACGGGCGACGCGGCAGTGCTGGACGAAGTGCTGCCGTTCGTAACCGCCCCGCCGCTTGCGGAGGGGCAGCAAGAGGCCTTCCTCCACCCGCAGCCGTCCGGAGAGTCCGCCTCGCTGTACGAACATTGTTGCCGGGCGGTGGACCGCGGCTTGACCACCGGCGCGCACGGGCTGCCGCTCATCGGCTGCGGCGACTGGAACGACGGGTTCAGCCGAATCGGCCGCGAGGGCCGCGGCGAGAGCGTGTGGCTGGGCTTTTTCATCGATTACGTGCTGGAGCGGATGTTGCCGATCTGCGCGCGGCGCGGCGACGCCGAGCGCGTCGAGCGGTACACGGCCTACCGCGAGCTGTTGCGCGATGCGCTCAACGAGTCGGGCTGGGACGGCGCCTGGTATCGCCGCGCGTTTTACGACAACGGCGAAGCGATCGGGTCGGCGGGCAGCGACGAATGTCAGATCGACGCGCTCGCGCAAGCCTGGGCCATACTCTCCGGCGTGGCGCCGCCGAAGCGGGCCCAGATGGCGGTCGACGCGGTCGAGTCGCGGTTGGTCGACAACGAAGCGGGGATCATCCGGCTGCTGACGCCGCCGTTCGATCGCACGCCGAACGACCCCGGCTACATCAAGGGCTACGTGCGCGGGATCCGAGAAAACGGCGGCCAGTACACGCACGGCGTATTGTGGATGGTGCGGGCGGTGGCGGAAATGGGGCGCGGCACGCGAGCCGTCGAGCTGCTGAGGATGCTCACGCCGGTGTGGCACGCCAGCTCGACCGAGCGGGCCGACGTTTATCTCACGGAGCCGTACGTCGTCGCGGCCGACGTCTACGGCGAGCCGCCGCACGTCGGACGCGGCGGCTGGACCTGGTACACCGGCTCCGCGGGCTGGATGTTTCGCGTGGCCGTGGAGTCGATCCTCGGCGTGACGACCGAAGGCGGCCGGACGCTCGTCATCGACCCTTCGATTTCCGCCACATGGCCGCAATGCCGGTTGACCTACCGGCTGCCCGGCGGCCAGACGCGGTACGAGATCACCATCGAGAATCCGTCCGGCAACGAGCGGGGCGTGTGCGAGGCCACGCTCGACGGCGAGCCGACGGTCGTCGAGAACGCGACGGCCCGCGTGCCGCTGGTGCGCGACGGCAAGCTCCACCGCGTGGTCGTTCGCCTATAAAATCGTCTATCCGAGCCGTCGGCTTCGATAGAACGCCTCTTCATGCAACATTTGTGAGTACGCACCTTGCCGCAAAGCCACGTATTTCCGGCGGATTTTTTGTGGGGCGCGGCCACGAGCGCCTACCAGATCGAAGGCTCCCCGCTGGCCGACGGAGCGGGCGAGAGCATCTGGCATCGCTTTGCCCATACGCCGGGACGCATCGCCGACGGCAGCCACGGCGACCTGGCCTGCGATCACTACCGGCGATTCCGCGACGATGTTCGGTTGATGCGCGAGCTGGGCATTGGCGCCTATCGGTTCAGCACCTCCTGGCCGCGCGTGTTGCCGGAGGGAACGGGGAGGGCCAATCAAGCCGGGCTCGACTTCTACAGCCGGCTGGTCGACACGCTGCTGGAGAACGAGATTCAACCGATGGTCACGCTGTACCACTGGGACCTGCCGGCGGCGCTGGAGGACCGAGGCGGCTGGGCCGATCCGCGTTCGGCCGATTGGTTCGCGGAGTACGCCCGGTTGATGTACGCCACGCTGGCCGACCGCGTGCCGATGTGGGCGACGATCAACGAGCCGTGGGTTGTCGTCGACTCCGGTTATGTTGCCGGCCAGCACGCGCCGGGCCGCCAAGACTGGGCGGAAGCCGCCGCGGTGGCCAAGAACCTCTTGCGCGCCCACGGGGCCGCGGTGGCCGCCTATCGCGCGGAAGTAGGTCAGGCTGTGCCTGACAATCAGACGCTTTCGCGTCGGGCACAGCCTGACCTACCGGGGCGGTCCCACCGGAAAGGTCAAATTGGCCTGGTGGTCAACCTCGTCCCGATCGACCCGGCATCGGACAGCGACGCCGACCGGCAGGCCGCCGGGCGGCTGGACGCCTACCTCAACCGCCAGTTTCTCGACCCGCCCTTGCTGGGCGAGACGCCCGGCGAGCTGCCGGAAATGTTCGGCGATGCCTGGCCGAAGTGGACCGCCGAGGAGCTGCGGCAGGTACGCCAGCCGATCGATTTCGTCGGCGTGAACTATTACTTGCGGCTGGTCGTTTGCGACGACGCATCGGCCGGGCCTGCGCGGGCGCGGATCGTGCCGCAGCCCAACTGTCCGCACACGGCGATGGACTGGGAAATTCACCCCCCCGGTCTGGTCGATACGCTCCGCTGGGTGAAGGACCGCTACGGCGAAGTGCCGCTGTACATCACGGAAAACGGCGCCGCGTTCGACGACGTTTTGCAGCCAAATGAGAGCGTTTCCGACACTCAGCGGGTAAAATATTTGCAGGAACATCTGCGGGCAGCGAGAGAGGCGATCCGGGCGGGAGTCAACCTGCGCGGCTATTTTGTCTGGTCGCTGCTCGACAACTTTGAATGGGCCTGCGGCTTTTCAAAGCGGTTCGGCGTCGTGTACGTGGATTTTGCGACGCAGCGCCGCGTGCCGAAATCCTCCGCCCGCTTTTACACCGACGTTATCCGCACGAACGGGGCTAGCCTGGAAGGTTATTCGAATGCTTGATCGGTTGCGCGTCACTTCGGCAACGCTGATTTTGCTCGCCATCGCGCCGGCGCCGCCCGCCTGCGCGCAAGATCTCAACACGGTGCGCGACGATCAGATCAATCGGCTGCGGGCTTACGTGGTCGACTCCATCCTACCCTCGGGGCTGGTGCGCGATTCGCTGGTGCTGAACGGGTCGAGCTTTCATCCGGCCACGCCGGACGCCGCCGGCTTTGCGTTACTGGCCCTCAGCGCGCTGGACCACTTGAACAAGCTGCCGGATGCCGAACAGCGGGTGGAAACCATCCTCTCGGCGTACGCCGGCCAGACGCCCGGCGTGAACCCGGCCCGCTCCGCCGACGGGCACTTTATCCATTTCATGAACATCAACACGGGGGCTCCGGCCGGCGGTGGATGGGACGCTTCCTACAGCCCGATCAGCTCGGCCCTGCTGGTCGCCGGCGCCCAATTCGCGCGGAACCACTTCACCGGCAACGCCACCATTGCGTCGCTGACCCAGCAGCTTACCGAGAGCGTAGACTTCAACGCGGCAATCCATCCCAGCCTCAACGGCCGCATCTTTCTCGATATGACCGCCGGGGGCGGGGGAAGCGGCGGCACACTGCGGTCGTGGAACGAGTACATGCTCGTCGAAAGCCTCGCCCTCCGCGAAGAAGACAACGACCGGGCCCTGGCGGTCAAGCATCTGTGGTTGGACCCGGACTTCATTCCCAAACGCTCCTACGCCGGGTATGACACGCTGACCGACAATGCGAGCAATTTCGCGCCGGCTTTCTGGGTGCACCAGATGCACTTCTTCAACGGCGACTTTCGGCACAGCGAGGAGTTCGAGACGTATTTCGCGAATCACCAGCAGGCCGATCGGCTATTCTCTACTAACATTACTCCTTTTGGGCTGGGCGAAGAGTTCCGCTATGGCCTGACGGCCGGCGTCAGCCCGCAAGGCTACAGCGCCGACTCGATCTCGAACCATCCGAACAACGTGTTTTCGCCGGAGGCGGTCGCCGCCTGGGGCGACATGGATACGCTGCTGCAGTTCTATAACGAGCAATTTCCGACTTCCGACCCGCGCTATAAGTACGGCCTGGTGCGCGTCTCCTCCACCGAGCCGAGTTGGGTGCCATTCGACGCTGGGTTAGTGGACCACCTATTCCTGCTGTTTGGTCTCGTCGAGAGCATCGACCCGGATTACTTCGCCGATCGGGTTTTCCCCGGACTGGCGCCCGGCGACTACAATGCGGACGGCGACGTGGACTTTGAAGACTTCGAGGAATGGGCGTCGACCTATGGCTCGCAGACGCAGCTTTGGGCCGATGGGAACGGTGACCATAAAATCGACGCGGCGGATTACGTATTCTTGCGAGCCGCAATGGCTTCCGTCAGCGGCGGAGCCGTGGCGAACGTGCCGGAACCGACCGGCGCCCAGTTAGCCGCGACGCTGGCACTCTTCACCGTCCTGTGCGTTGTCGTTACCCGACTTGATCGGCACCGCGGATTAGCGACCGTAGCCGTGCGAGAGAGAAGCGGCTTCCGATCGATGTAGAGCGCCCTTAGGGATGCCCCAAATACAACTTCGGTGTTTATTAGCAACCTTAACCGTTCGGCAATAACACCGAAGGTGTTCAAGTCCAAAGCCCAGGGTCGGTCGCCGCGACCGCACCCTGGGTAACGGACCAATACAAATCCATGAAACCCCAACGGGGTTTAACCAATGTGTAACGCCTACGGCGTAAACGATCCATGATCGCTCGTTCCCCAGAGTGCGCCGCTTCGCGACGACTCTGGGCTTTG
>CAZHIV010000168.1:0-4393 GCA_964532675.1 uncultured Planctomycetaceae bacterium | reverse complement strand
ACGCACGCGCACGACCGGAGCTGGCAACCGAGTTTCTCGCGGAGTTCGACAAAGCCATCGAAGCAATTCTGGCGGATCCGGGGGCGTTTGAACAGGCTCGCCCCGGCATACGTCGCTATCTGTTGAACCGCTTTCCATACGGCGTCTACTACCGCATTTCAGATGAAAACGCGGTACGCGTCGTTGTAGTCCGCCACCACAGTCGCCGGCCGGGGTACGGCATGCGACGCAAGTGATTGTGGATTTGCTTCGGCCAATTATGGCGAGACGAGCATCCGGGCGTCGACGACCTTTGTGATCCGGGCCGACGTCTCTTGCAGGTGGGCCCGCGTGTAGCTGTCGAGCTTTGCCTCGCCGGAGAGCAGCGAATCGATGCGCGTTTTTAGCCGGATCAGCTCCGCGAACGCCACCGTCTGGCAGTCGGCCGGGGCCGACGTGTGGCCCAGCGCCAAGTGCGACATCCGTCGCAGGTAGCCGCGCTGCAGGTTGCGGCGGATGCTGGAGATGGCCGGCTGGCGATTGGTGAAGTCGCCTTCTTTCACGGTGTCCACTTCGGAAAACACGGCCTTGGTCAGCCGCTCGATCAGCTCGGCGGCCGTCAGCGCGTCCTGGTCGGCCGCCACCTTCAGCTCGCTGTCGTGCAGCCGCGCGAGCGTCAGCGGCGAAAGGAGCTTGCTGACGATGCGGTCCTGCCACATGAAGATGATTTCGTGCACCGGGTAGTCGCCGCGCTCGACGATCTGCGTTCCCCAGTGGTCCCAGTGCGACGCGGCCAGCTGGTTGTACAACTCCGGCGGGAAGTTGAACGGCTTGTCGCTGAACACCTGCTCCTCGAGCAAGGCCAGCGCCTCGCGTTGCCGCTCCACGTCCACCACCTCGAGCGGCTCCGGCGCATCGGCGTCGCCCTTGTGGCTGCGGCTGACGTACAGGCCGCCGATGTATCGAGCGGCCGAGAACATCACCTGCCCGTGCCGCGCCAAGAGCACGCTGAACGCCCGCCGCGCCCGCTGATAGCCCTCGCCGTCCTCCGTCATGTCCTCCACCACGTTCGGCCAGCTCTCCGCGACGAGCTTCGCTTGCGACTTTGCGTATTCCACCAGGTCGTCGCCCAAGTCGTAGCGCACGCTGTGCGGATCGGGATCGATGCCGCGGGCGTTCCCGTCGGAGGCGTAAGCCAGGCCCTTCTCGCCGCTGCGGGCGGCGATCTTCTGCAACTCCGGCAGCTCCGCTTCCGGCGAGCCGCCCGACAGCGGCTTGTAGCCGTACTCGATCGCCCACATGTCGTAGGGCCCGACCGTCGTCGAGAAGAAGTCGCCCTGCGGCATCCCCTCCGGCATGATGTTCACCGGGTTGTAATCCATGACCGACGCGCCGATGCCCGTCTCCGCGGTCTTCGACGTGTCGTTGGCGTCGGCGAGCGAATACAGCGTGCTGGCCTTGAAGTTGTGCGCCAGCCCGAGCGTGTGGCCCACCTCGTGCATGGCGACCTCCTTCATGCCCTGCATGATGAGCTTTTCGAATTCGGCCTCGCTCCGTTGGCGGCTGGCCAGCACGGCCGCGCCCAGCGCCAACTGCCGCGCCATGCCGCCGTGCAGGTTGCACGAGCAGCGGGCGCCGTGCGAATCGCGCAGGTGCTCGGGCGTCCGCCGCACCTCGGCTCGGTATTCCTCCAGGTCGATGCTACCGCCGGTAAGCATCGCGACGGCCTCCGGCGTGAACGTTTCGTATTCCTGCTTCCAATACTGCAGGAAATCGGCGTCGAAGATGATGTCGGCGTCCAGGATCTGCCCGGTCGTCGGGTTCACGCGCGAGGGGCCCATCGCGAAGCCGACTCCCGCCGTGATCCAGCGATACGTGTTGTAACGAATGTCGCCCGGCTCCCAGGGCGCATCATCCGGCTGCATCCGCACCTCGATCGCGTCGTAGAAGCCGGCCTTCTCGAATGCCTTGTTCCATTCCAGGATGCCGTCGCGGATCGGCTTGCGGTACTTGAACGGGATCGTCTTTTCCAGCCAGAAGATGATCCGTTCCTTCGGCTCGGAAATCTCCGCGTCCGCGTCGGCTTTCTCGAGGTTCCACCGCGTGATGTAACGCACGAAGCGGTCGTCGTCGGCGTCCTTCTTCGAGAAGTCCTTCAGCACCGTGAGGAAGTAGCCCACGCGGTCGTCCGCCAGCCGCGGCTTGTACGACGTGACCGGCAGCTCGCTGATCGAATAGTGCACGTTCACCGTCACGCCCCGGCTGTCCGGCACCGAGTCGATGCTGCTCGACCCACTGGAAGCATAGGTAGCGGCCACCTGCAGCTCGAGGTTCTTGGGCAACACGCTCACGTCGGCCCAAGTGCTCTTCGTGGCCGCGAAGGTGAAGCCCGGCAGCACCAGCCCGATCTGCGGCAGGTCGCTCATGAACACCGGCGTCAGGTCGACGACGTAGGCCCCGTCGGGGCCGGTCGTGCGGATCGGCAGGCTGAACAGCACGCTATCGGTGTACGCTACCCGCACGGCCCGCTCGGACGGGCTGCCCGGCTGCGCCGTGAACCGCACGTTGCGGCGCACGAGCTGGATGTTCTCGCCCGCCTTGCGGAACTGCCACACGGCATCGTCGCCGAATCCCCAGCTGAACCCGCCCACGATCGGCGTCTGGCCGATGCCCCGCGCGATCGTGATCAGCACGATGTAATCGCGGTCCAACTGCCGCGGCCCAAGCTCCGCGAACCACTGGTCATCTTTCCGCCGCAACTTGATGAGCCCCTGCTGCGGCGCCTCGGCGTCCTTGAAGAACTCGTCGTACGGCGGGTACTTCGGCTTCGATTTGCTGGCCGCAGTCGTGCTCGCCGCCGCTTGCGGCTTGGCGGCCGTGTCTTCATCCTTCTTCGCCCCGTTCGATTCGGCCGCGGCTTCGTTCTTCCCGTCCGGTTTGCCTTCATCCGCTGACGCCTTTGGCGATTGATCCGATTCTTCGGCCCAGGCGGTCGACTGCCGCCCGGGCGCAGCGAACGTCAAACCAAGGACAATCAGAACGAGCGACGTGACGAGACGTGGGAATGAGCGCATGATAACTACCTTAGGCGATACGACTTGCGGCCGCGGGGCCGAGTGGGGAGGGGATTGCTGTCCAA
The DNA here is from genome assembly GCA_964532675.1 of uncultured Planctomycetaceae bacterium. Classification (GTDB taxonomy): domain Bacteria; phylum Planctomycetota; class Planctomycetia; order Pirellulales; family Lacipirellulaceae; genus JABDGM01. The sequence goes on along the minus strand of CAZHIV010000168.1, from coordinate 1,275 downwards.
AGCGTGGGTGTAGAATGGCCCACGTGAATATACCCCATTTTTCGCCCGCCCCGCGACCCGTAAAGTCCCCCCAGCCCGCGACCCGTTAGCCGCGTCGCTCGCGACGCGCGACCGCCTTGCCCGAACTACACGAAATTCTCAACCGCTATCCCCCCGATTGCCGCCCTTCGCGTAGCGAGCCGCTCGGTTCCGCCGGCGGCATGAGCGGTGCGCAATTCTGGCGGATCACCGCCCCGCGCGGCACGCTCCTGCTGCGCCGCTGGCCGCCGGAGCACCCTTCCGCCGAACGTTTGCGATTCATCCACGCCGTCCTCCATCACGCGGCGCTACGTGGCATCAAGTTCATACCGCTACCCATTGCGACGCGCGATCAAAACTCCTTTGTCGAGCACGCGGGCCACCTGTGGGAGCTCACGCCCTGGCTGCCTGGCACGGCCGATTACGAACGCACTCCGAGCATCGACAAACTCCGCGCCGCCCTGACGGCCCTCGCCCAATTCCACACCGCCGTCTCGGACATCACATATCCCAGGACAGTAGCCGGCGACCTACGAGTCGCCGGAGAAACACCCGCCATCACGCGCCGCCTAACCCGCCTCCACGAACTCGCCCACGGCGGCATCCACGATCTATCGCAGGCAGTCACCCCCGCCACCTGGCCCGACCTCGCCCCGCTCGCCCGCCAGTTCCTCGCCGCGCTGCCTCGTGCCCTTCCGCAGGCGATCGCTCAGCTCGAACCGCTGGCCGCCGCCCGGCTTCCAATCCAAGTGTGCCTCCGCGACATCTGGCACGACCACGTCCTCTTCACAGGAAGCGAAGTCACCGGCCTCATCGACTTCGGCGCCGTCGCCATCGACACCCCCGCCACCGACATCGCCCGCCTCCTCGGTAGCCTCGCCGATACTCCCCTCCCTACTAGGGAGGGGCCGGGGGAGGGTTCGCAAAACCGCGACGCCTGGCAAATCGGCCTTGCCGCCTACACCGCCACCCGCCCACTTTCACCACAAGAATCGCTTGCCGCCCGCGCGCTCAACGCAGCCGCCCCCATCCTCGCCGGCTGCAACTGGCTCCGCTGGATTTACGTCGAACGCCGGCAATTCGAAAACCGCGCTCAAATCGTCGAGCGGTTCCGCCGCACCGCATCACCAATCGCTGCCGGATCCCAGCCGCGCAGCGGCGACATCGCTTAGCCGTGGGCGCAAGCCCACGGACAGCGCACGGCAAAAAGCAGCAAAGCCGCGCAGCGGCGACATCGTAACGAGGTCGCCGCTGCGC
>CAZHIV010000167.1:0-7173 GCA_964532675.1 uncultured Planctomycetaceae bacterium | reverse complement strand
CAACGCCCAGTGGATGATCGAAGAGATCGGCGTGGACGGCTTCCGGCTCGACGCCTCCAAGCACATGCCCACCTGGGTGCTCAACTATCTCGACCAGGCCGTCTTCCGCGCCAATCCGCGGCTGCAGCACGACGGCTCGATCAAGCCCGCGTTCATGTTTTCGGAAGTTCTCGATGGAAACAAGGCTTTTGTGGACTCGTTCATTCGCATGGACCTGCCCAACCCGGCGGCGATAAGCCCTTCGAACACGACGGTGGCCGGAAATCGCGACGCGCTCGACTTCCCGCTCTTCTTTGCCATGCGCTCGAACCTCACCGGCGTCACCGGCGACAACAACTGGCACGGCATCCGGTTTGCCAGCCAGGATACCGAGGACGACGGCCTGCGAAACGGCAGCCAGGGCGTGGCGTTCGTCGACAGCCACGACAATCTGGGCGGCGGGTTTCCGTTTCTTTACAAGGTCGCCTACGCCTACACGCTGATGCGGCCCGGCAATGCCATCGTGTACATGAATGCCAAAGAGTTTGGCGACAACCGAGAGTTTCCGCGCGATGAAGAGAACCCGCTCATCAGCTCGATGAGCAACGATGCGCTCGGTGGCTATCACGGGGATGCAATTCCCAAGCTGGTCGAGCTTCGCAACTCGCACGGCCGCGGCGACTTTCACGAGCGCTGGATCGACGAGGCCTTCGGCGACACCAACGGCGACGGTCAACGGTCGAATATTTACGTCTACGAGCGCGAGAACTCCGCGCTGGTCGGCCTGAACAGCAGCCTCGATAACGACTCCAGCTACGACGAGCGCACGCCGGTGCAGACGGGCTTCGCGCCGGGAACGGTGCTCGTCGAGCTCACAGGAAACGCGAACGATCCGGACGTCGACTGGAACAACGCGATTCCCGAAACGATTCGCGTGAACGGCAGCGGCCACGTGACGCTCCGCATTCCGCGAAACAAAGACGATGAGGGCAACATTCACGGCAAAGGCTACGTCGTCTACGGCGTGGCTCCACCGCAGGGGGCGCTCTCGATCGGCAATGTATCGCAAACGCTCTTCGGGGAGACGCCCACGGAGGCCAACAATGGGACCGCCCGGCTGGCCGACATCGCCGTCGTGACCGCCGATTCCTTCAGCGTGCGACTGGATACGGTGCCGGTCACGCTGCCCGCGCCCATGGGCGAGAGCAACCCGGTCCGCGATTTCAACGCCGACGGCGACCAGGCAATGATCCGCATCGACGACGGCATGAACCTCAACAATCTGCCCGGCATCGACGTGACCGATCCGAGCGACATATCCTACGGTTTCGAGGAATTCACCGACACGCGGGTTCCCGGCTACATCGGCGACGGGCAAGGCGGCAACATCGGCACCGGCACGGGCGTGTACGAGCAGAACATCGACGCCACGCAGCTTGCCGAGGGTCGGCATTACGTGACGGTCCGCGCCTACCGGCACCGCGAAACCAGCGGCACCCCGGTGTTCACCGACTTTCGGCGCACGGTGTACATCGACCGGCTGCCCCCGGAGGCCGCCCTCGTCAGCTTCGACCCGTTCGCCTCGAATCCGGGCAACACGAGCAACCGCGACATGATTGTCCGCTCCGTCGACGGCACCGCCGACACGATGCACATGTACCTCGACCTCCCGGCCAATTGGACGGATGCGCAGATCCTCAACCTCGTCCAACAAGGAGCCAACAAGGCCGGCTCCTATGACCGCGATCAGTTCGTGTTGGGTTTCGCCGCGCTGGCCACCGGAAATCACGTGGCCACGATCGTCACGTTCGAGCCGACCGGTAATTTCAGCATTCAGCGCGTTGCCGGGCTGTTCACCGACACGAATCTTGGCGCCGGCTTCGGCGACATGAACGCCGATGGATCGTTTTCGGTCAGCGACATTCGATGCTCGGGGATGACGTGCAACAACAACTCCGTGGAGGACATCCTCTACAGCCAGAACAATAAATTCCGCGCGCAATTCGACATAAATGGGGACGGCCTGGGCGACAACCGCGATCTGTTCGCCTTGGGCGACGAGCTGGTTGCCGCCGGGGCTGGCCAGGCCGTCCTCGATTCTTACGTCGATTTGCTGCTCAAGCGGGGCGACGTCGATTCGTCCGGCTCCACGGATGCAGCCGATGTTGCCGAGTTGTACGCCAACTTCGGCTCTCCCACCTGGCTGCTCGATCTGAATGTCGACGGCGCCGTGGATATCGACGACGTCTCCACGATGATCACGGAAGTGTTTCGCACCGTCCCCGGCGATTTCAACCTCGACGGGGTGGTCGACGCTGCCGATTACGTCCTGTGGCGAGCGGGGCACGGCTCGGGGGGCACGATGTACACGCAAGGCGACGCCGATTTGGACGGCGACGTGGACGGCGATGATTTTGCCGTGTGGCAGAGCCAATTCGGTTTCGTTCGGCAGCCGCTCACGGCCGGCGCTGGCGGTTCGGCCGCCGTGCCGGAGCCGAGCACGATTTTGCTCACAATTTTGTTGCTTACGCTTTTGGATCTAACCACCAAGACACGAAGAACACCAAGGAGATTTTAGAATCCAGTTACTGCGTTTAGCCGCGATGCAACGGCTTGGCGAAGCCGAGAACGTTTCTTCGTGTGCTTTGTGCCTTTGTGGTTCAGAACTAATTCTTCCATGTATGTTTGCTGAAGGAGGACCTGTGATGAGACAGTTATTGATCGTGGCAACGGTAGTCTTGACTTGGGCGGCCGTCGCTGCCGCGCAGCCGGTTATCGACGGCAGGGCCGACGTAGCGGACGGCTACACTTCGCTTTCGATACAAAACACCAATACGCAATTCGGCAACGCGGTGTCCGGCGACGCGATCCACGCGCTTGGTTCGGAGATCAATCAGGTGTTTGGTCGGGTCACCAATGAGCGACTGTATGTGACGATTGCCGGCAACCTCGAGCCGAACTTCAATAAGCTGGAGGTCTTCATTGATTCGGTGGCCGGCGGCGTCAACCAGATCGACGAAACGGCGTTGCCGGACAGGGTCGATGGCTTTTGCTGCGCGACGGGCCAGGTTCCGAACGTGGGCGACGGCGCGCTTCAGCGGATGGACGGCTTGACGTTCGACGCCGGTTTCGACGCGGATTACTACCTGACGTTTACGCACGGATACGAAACCGTCAATCCGGGCCTGGCGGGCGAGCGCCGCTTCTGGGCTATCAGCGCCCATTACGCCGACCTCACACAAGGCACCGCCGGTGCCACAGTGGCCGCCGGCATGCAACTGGCCCATCGCGGTTTGCCCAACGTGCTGCGATTTCCCGGCGATTACAACAACAACGGCAAAGTCGACGCCGCCGATTACGTTCTGTGGCGAAGCACCGAAGGCGATTCGGTGGCCCGCGGCTCGGGTGCCGACGCCGACGGAAGCACCATCGTCGACGGGCCCGATTACTCCATTTGGGCCGAGCGGTTCAATGATGGCACCACGTTGGCCGACTTTCCCTTCACACCGGAAAACCCAGCCAACGGCGTGGCGGAGGCCCTCCTGGGCCCTGCGCTTCCCGGCCTGGGGCAGGGACAGCTGATCGATCGCAACTACGCCTTGGGGGCAGGCGGGTGCACGGACGACACCGGCGCGGGCTGCATCGCGGGCGAGCTCGAGTTCGCCCTCGACGTCGATCCCAGCGAGACCGGCACCAACGCGAGCAGCCACCGTAATTTCAATAACAGCATCGGCCTGGAGTTGGCGTTCGACAACAGCAACGCGGCCGGTGTGGATGACGGCGATCCCCTGGTACCCACGACTGGCAATCCGCAGGACGTTACCACGGGACTCGAGTTCTCGATCCCCCTGTCGCAGATCGGTAATCCGACGGGCGATATCCGCTTGACGATCTTCGTGAATGGCGGCGGCCACGACTATGCGTCGAATCAGTGGGCCGGCGAGGGCCTCCTGGATACGAATCTCGGCGGCAACGGCTTTGGCGGCCACACGGGCGACCTGTCCGGCGTCGTCATGACCGACTACGGCGGCGATCAGTTCGTCACGGTTCCCAATCCAGGCGCCGGTAGCGGCCCGGCGGCCGCTCCCGAGCCAGGGTCGCTGCTGCTGTTCGTGATGGCCGCGATCGCCGTCTGCGGATGGGTGCGCCGCAGGTAATTGCGTTTGTTTCGCATGTCATCGGAACGGCGTCGTCGGGCGGCGTAAGGCACGCCCCCGCCGGCGCCGATTTTGAAAGCACGTCATTTTTTGCAGCGCCGGCTTTCAGCTCGGCGGTAGCACGAGGCTCAAATGGCAGGATTTGCCTCCAGTACTCTACGCAGCCCGCTCGCCGGCGGACCTTTTTCGAGGGACACCTCTTTCGCGTCGGCGGTGATGGCGGCAATCTTCGCGATGGGCCTGGCCGGCTGCGACGAACCGTCTTCGGCCGATCACGAAGTCGTCGCCGCGCCGGTAGTTCGAGTCGAAAGACAGGCGTCGGATGAATCTCGTCCGATTCACGCAGCGGTGCGCCTCGGCGACTCGAACGAAGCGCCGGCGTCGCTTTCCTCACCGACCGTTCCCGAGTGGGCGGCCGACGCCGTCTTTTACCAGATTTTTCCGGAGCGGTTCGCCAACGGCGACCCGTCGAACGACCCCACCCGCGAGTCGCTGGAGTTTCCCGACTCGGTGCCGCCAAGCTGGAGCATCTCGCCCTGGACCGGCGACTGGTACGCGCGTGCGGACTGGGAAAAGGAATTGGGCCCGAGCTTTTACGAGAACGGCGTTTTTCACCGTCGCTACGGCGGCGATCTGGCGGGCATCATCGCAAAGCTCGATTACCTCACGACGCTCGGAATTAACGCGATCTATTTGAATCCTGTGTTCTACGCCCGCTCGCTCCACAAGTACGACGGCAATTCGTTTCATCATGTCGATCCGTACTTCGGCCCGGACGTGGCCGGCGACTTGGCGCTGATGGCCGAAGAGACGAGCGACCCGGCGACCTGGCAATGGACGGCCGCCGACAAGCTGTTCCTGGAGCTAATCCGCGAGGCGCACGCGCGGAAGATTCGCATCATCATCGACGGTGTTTTCAATCATACGGGCCGCGACTTCTTCGCCTTCGCCGACTTGCGCAGCCGCCAGCAGGAATCGCCCTACAGCGACTGGTATCTGGTGCAGCACTACGACGACCCGGCAACGCCTCAAAACGAGTTCCGCTACAAGGGTTGGTGGGGCATCGATACGCTGCCCGAGTTTGCCGACAACGACTCGGGCGACGACCTGCACCCCGGCCCGAAGAAGTACATTTTCGACAGCACGGCGCGCTGGATGGACCCCAACGGCGACGGCGACCCCGCCGACGGCATCGACGGCTGGCGGCTGGACGTGGCCAATGAGGTGCCGACCGGCTTCTGGCGCGATTGGCACGCCCACGCGAGGGGCATCAACCCGCAGTGCTATACGGTCGCCGAAGTGTGGGAGGACGCGCGCCGCTTCCTGGAGGACGGCCGGTTTTCGGCGACAATGAACTATCACGGTTTTTCGTTTCCGACGAAGGGCTATTTGATCGACGAAGCGCTGCCGCCCAGCGGCGCGGCCCGCGAGCTGGACGAGCGGCGGAACGGACACCCGCTGCCCGTTCAATACGCGCTGCAGAACCTCATGGATTCGCACGACACCGACCGCCTGGCGTCGATGGTCGTCAACGCGGGCCGGCGGCCCTATTCGCAGCCGAACCGCTTCGATTTCGACATCAGCGTCTCCCCGCGATACGTGCCCGAATACGACGTGCGAAAGCCCAACAACCACGAGCGGCGCGTGCAGCGGCTGGTCGCGCTGCTGCAGATGACGTACGTCGGCCCGCCGATGATCTATTACGGCACCGAGGCCGGCATGTGGGGCGCCGACGACCCCTGCGACCGCATGCCCATGGTCTGGCCGGAGCTGACCTACGAACCGCAGCAAGCCCATCCGCTCGGCCGGGAGCGGAAGCCCGATCCGGTGGCGTTCGACGAGGCCTTGTTCAATTTCTACCGGGCAGCCGTCGCGCTGCGGAACGAAAGCGCGGCCTTGCGGCGAGGGGAAATCGAGTTCATCGCCGCCGACGATGCCGAAGGTTTTCTCGCGTTCCGGCGCTGGCACGGCGAGGAAACGCTGCTCGTTGGTCTTAACCGGGGCGACGCGCCCTATCGATGGAAGATCCCATTTGATGGCGAATTGGTGGTGTCGCAGGTGTTCACGGCATCGGGTGATGTCGACCAGGTCGACGTCGTCAACCACGCCGACCACGCCGTCGTAACGATCCCGCCGGTGGACGGAGTGGTCCTGCGGGTAGCGCCCAAAGAGTGATGAACGCTTTGGAAATTCTGTGCCAGCACGGGCGAACCGCAAAAGAGCGCCAATCCGTCACTGCGTTCACGTCAATCGGGGCACTCGGGTTCAGCCGCTGCAAAAAAGCGCTTGTCGTCGTGGCCATTGGGTTCGTGTTTCTCGTCACCGGCTGCGGCCGGAGCGACACCCGCCAGGTAATCACGATTTGGCACCAGATGCGGCCCGCCGAGGCCGACTTTCTCGACGAAGAAATTGAACGGTTTCAAGGCGCCAACCCTCACCTGCGCGTCCGCGAGCTGTACAAGGAAACCGAGGAACTGCGCAGCGGCTTTCAAGCGGCCGCGCTGGCGAGCGGCGGGCCGGAGCTCGTCTACGGGCCGTCCGACGTGCTCGACACGTTTCAAACGATGGGCATCGTGCAGGATATGAGCCCCTGGTTTTCCGAGGAGTTGCGCAGCGACTTTGTCGACGGAGCGCTGACATATCTTGCCGCCCGCAACGATCCCGCGCGCAGTGAGCTCGTGCAGATCGGCGACCGGTTCGGCAACCACCTGGCGCTGGTCTATAACCGCCGCTTCGTGCCGCAGCCGCCGAAGACGACCGAGGAGCTTGTTGAAATCGCGGTAAAGAACACGCTGGACGAGAACCGCGACGGACGCAAAGAACGCTACGGCCTGGTTTGGAATTTCACCGAGCCGTTCTTCGCGATCCCGTTCGTCACCGGGTACGGCGCGTGGGTGTTCGAAGAGCGGCCCTCATCCGCTAGCGCGAATAACATGCGGGTACGGCCGGTCCCGGCACTCGATACGAGTCTGATTTTCTCACGCATGATCGCTCTTCCCGGGCCGCCTAGATCTTCTGCCCTTTGGCACGAAGATCG
>CAZHIV010000166.1:0-2789 GCA_964532675.1 uncultured Planctomycetaceae bacterium | reverse complement strand
TCGCCGCTAAAGTCCAGCACCGCCTGATCGGTGATGATAATGCGGTCGACCGCCTCCCAGGTTCCGCCGTCGACGTAGGCGGTGTGGGAGGTGCTATCCTCCTGCACCAGTTCGAACGTGTCGGTGCCCGTGTTTTCGATCGTAAAGCGGCGATCGTTCAGCTCGACCATGCCGTTGACGGCGGCGATCAGCACCTCCGTCCCGGTCGCTTGGCCGTGCCCGGCTGACGTCGCCTCGGCCGGATTCGCCTGGCTGATCGCCGTAATATCGCCCCCCTCGCCGATCTCGCCGGTGGAATTCCAGCGGCCGTACACCGTCTTGCGGAGCTGCAGCGACTTCGTCGATGCGCTGCCGTTGATGGTAAGGCTGCCGCCCAGCGCGGTCATGGACGTGGCGGCGCCGGCGTTGATCGTCACTTCGCCGCCGGTCATTTGCAGCGAATTGAGCGTCATGCTGTTGCCGATCGCGGCGATCAGCACCTGGGCGTCCCGCTCGATGTCCGTCTCGTAGGAAACTTCCAAGGTGTCGATGACCGCCGTCTCTCCGCCGCTGACGGCCGCCCCGAACGAGCCGCGCCGCACCTTCACCGCGTTGCTCGCGTGGATTCCGATCCACTGCACGGCCGGCAGCGAGTTATCCGCGGGCTGGCCGCTGTCGACTTGAAAAATCGTCGTCTGCACGGCCTGTGTGTCCAGCCGGATTAGCGGGCTGCCGGCGCCGTCCCCTTCGCCGATGAACACGGCCGTGGCGCCGATCTTGATCGCCTTGGGCCGATACTCGAAATACTGGCCCGTGTAATCCGGCAAGCCGGCCGCCGCTTCGAACGACTGCATGAAGTGCAGCTCAGCCAGCGTCACGCCGCTGAGTCCCTCCAGGCCGTACAGGATCGGCACGTTGCTGTTCTGAATGTACACAGTGTCGCCATTCGCCGGGTTTGTCGGTACGGTTGGCGCGGACGTGTTCAGCCAGTTATCCGGCTCATCCCACCAGTGCGGCCCGGTGGCGGCGGTGATTTCCGATTCGGTTAAATCCTGTGTGCCGCTGCCGGTTAAGCTCGAACCATCCGCAGTAAAGGCGTCCCAGTTCGTGGCGGCCAGGTCGTCGGTAAATTCGATTGTCCAAGGTCCGCCATCAGGTCCAGAGACGGCAAAATCGCCAGCGTCGGGCGTCGTCAGTGCGATCAGCGCGGTTTGCACTTCGGCGGCCGTCGCATCCCAATCCAGGTTGCCGGTCGTCTCGTCGCCGCTGCCGAAGTCGAGTGTGAGCGTAAACGTGCCACCGCTCACGCCGGCCGGGATCTTTACTTGCTGAAACTCATTGGCCGCATCGCTCGCGAGCTGCGTGACGATGACATTCACGGCGCCGCCGGTAAGGCTCGACGCATCACCGCTGATCTTGCCGACGTCGCCCCCAGGATCGCCGTCGAAAGTGACCGTCCACGGTCCGCCATTGGCGCCGGATACGGACAGGCTGGTAATATTGGAGAGCGCCTCCAGCGCCGTTTCGATGTCGGCGGCTGACTCGTCGAAGGTTAACGCGCCTGTGGTTTGGCCTTGGAATGTCAGCGTGAATGTACCGCCGGTGGGGCCGCCCACCAGTTCGATGACTTGCACCTCCGGGATCGGTGTCGCCGTACCGTCTTGCACCTGGGTGATCACGATGCCGGCAGGCCCTGCGCTTATCGTGATGGGGGCTAGATTAGTGGCGGCGAGTGCTCCCGTGAACTCGATGCGCAGCGTATAGGTGGCGATCGTCCCGGCGGACGCATCGCTCTGTACGGTGACTTGCACGTCACCGGGGTTAATGAATGCCAACGCTTCCAGGGCTTGGCGGACGACGAAGGCCGCGTCGATGCCGCTAGTCGGCACGTCGATGGGATTAGTGAGAGTGGAAATCCCTGTCGCTGGGTTCGTGACGACGAGATAAAGCTGGTCCTCAAACGCAGCGACGTTGGTGTACACAATATCCTGAATCTCATTCGTTCCTAGACTCCCTTCCTCTGTTACCGTCACGCGCACGCTCTGTCCTCCCGTGAGGCTCGCGCCGTTGCCGGTGATCAGCGCCACGTTCGTGTTCGCATACGCCTGCTTGAACTCGACGGTCCACGGCCCGCCGTCGGCGCCTAATACCTCCACGTCTCCGGCTGTGATATTCGACAGCGCCTCCAGGGCGGTTTCGATGTCGGCCGCGCTTTCATCGAAGGTGAGGGCGCCGGTCGTCTGCCCTTCGAACGTCAGTGTGAACGTTCCGCCGGTGGGATTGCTCGGCAGACTGATCTGCTGGATCTCGTTCTGCCCCGCGTCGCCTTGCTGAATGACCGTCACCGTGGGATTGAAGTCGCCCGCATCCGCCGTGGAGCCGACTACCGTAAACGGCACGCCGGGCGTGTCGTGCGTGAGAATGACGTGCGTCACGACGCTATTGGTCGAGCCGGCGCTGGCGGTGATTTCCGCCACTTCCGGTTCGCTCGAAGCGTTCCAGGCGGCAACCAGTGCGTTAACGACTTGCGGCACACCGTCTCCTTGCACCGCCTCGTAGCTGATCTCAATCCGATTGATCGTGATCGTGAACAGGTCGCCCGGCTCCGGGTTCGTGGGCGTGAGATGCCAGACGTTCGTTTGCTTTTGCGCGCTGCCGCGCCAAATCTTGATCGCCATGTTTTCAATGCGGGGAAATTGAGGTTGTGGATGGTTATGCTGCGCTGCGTTAGTTGGTAAGCCAGGGTGTCGGCCGCACGCCATCCATCCGGAAAGAGGATTCAAACCGGTACGTCCACCGCACTCTAAAAT
>CAZHIV010000165.1:0-3647 GCA_964532675.1 uncultured Planctomycetaceae bacterium | reverse complement strand
CGTAGTGACTCCGGTACGCCGGAGGCGTTTTACAGCAAAGCCGGGGGTCGCGCCAGCACACCCCCGGTTGTCGGTCCAATGGCACACCATACCCCGCAGGGGTTTCCCAAAAGGCGCTCCGAGGGTTGGGGAACCCCGCTGGGGTACGTGGGGGGAGGTGGTGACCGTTTCCCCTGGGTGCGCCGCCGAGCCGGCGACCCAGGGCTATGTTGTAGTACGCCTTCGGCGTAAGGTCCGCGGATGTACCGTGCGCTGTAGGATTAGGCGAGATTAGCGGGAATCAGTGTTCGACGATCCCAAACTGGCCAGCGACTCGCGGGCCACGGCGATCGTCGCGTCGACGTCCGCCTCGGTGTGGGCCGCCGAGACGAACAGCGCTTCGTACTGGCTCGACGGCAGATAAACGCCGCGGTCGAGCATGGCCCAAAACCAGCGGGCGAACCGGCCCGTGTCGCAGCGGCTGGCCGACAGCCAGTCGGTGACCGGCTCCGCGGCAAAGAACAGCGTCATCATGCTGCCGACGCGGGCCAGTTGGTGCGCGGCGCCGGCGTTGGTCGCGGCCTCGCGCAGTCCGCTCTCCAAGCGGCTGCTCAACTGCTCCAGCCGTTGATACGGCGGATCGCCGCGAAGCGCGCGAAGTGTCGCGCAGCCGGCGGCCGTGGCGATTGGGTTGCCGCTGAGCGTGCCGGCTTGAAACACTTTGCCCTTCGGCAAGACGTGATCCATCACGTCGGCCCGCCCGCCGTAAGCGCCGACCGGCAGGCCGCCGCCCACGATTTTGCCCAGCGTCGTCAAATCGGGTTCAATTCCCAGCACTTGCTGCGCGCCGCCGTACGCCACGCGAAAGCCGGTCATTACCTCGTCGCAGATCAAAAGCGAGGCGTGCCTGCGGGTCAAATCTCGCAGCGCGGAGAGGAATTCGCGGCTCGGCACGACGACGCCCATGTTGCCGACAAGGGGCTCGAAAATAACGCCGGCAATCCGCGGCCCGTCCGCGGCGAACGCCCGTTCAAGACCGGGCACATCGTTGTAATCGAGCACGAGCGTATCGCGGCTCGTGCCGGCGGTGACGCCCGGCGAGTTCGGCACCGCGAGCGTGGCGGCCGAGCTGCCCGCCGCCACGAGCAGGCTGTCGACGTGCCCGTGGTAGTTGCCGGCAAACTTGACGACCAGGTCGCGGCCGGTGAATCCGCGGGCCAGCCGGATCGCGCTCATCGTCGCCTCGGTGCCCGAGCTGACCAGTCGCACTTTCTCGATACTGGGCACGGCCTCGACGATCAGCTCGGCCAGCAGGTTTTCTGCCTCGGTCGGTGCGCCGAAGCTCGTCCCGCGCCGCGCCGCTTCTTCCACCGCGGCGATCACTGGTGGATGAGCGTGCCCTAAGATAAGCGGCCCCCAAGAGCCGACGTAGTCGATGTACCGGTTGCCGTCGACGTCCCACAGATACGCGCCCTGCCCGCGCTCGATCACGATCGGCTCGCCACCCACGGCGCCGAATGCCCGCGCCGGGCTGTTGACGCCGCCCGGCATGAGCTCCGCGGCGCGCTGGAACAGGGCATGGCTTCGCGAACGCTTCATTCTCCCGTCGCTTCCAATTCGGCCAGCCGGTCGCGCGCCGCGCCGACGGCCTTCTCGGCCCATTCGTCGGCCGAATGCAGCTCGATGATCGCGCGGTACATCGCGGCCGCTTGCTGCGGATCGCTCCGGGCGACGCGGTCGGCCGTATCGAGACGCTCGTTCAACGCAGCCATTTGCCGTTCGCGCTGCTTCGCGATCTGCGCGGTAAGCGCCCCAATTTGTCGGCCCGCCAATTGCACTACGGCCGACACGGCCTCATCCTCCTCGTCGGCACGCGTGGGACCGTACAGGTCCACCAGCGACTGCAGCATCGCGACCGCCTCGTCGGGCGAACGTTGCGCCGTGCCGACCGCCTGCAGGTAAAGTTGCTCGACGGGCAACAACGACGGGTCATTAGTTCCACCGACGCGCGCCTGTCGCGACAGCCTGCGCTCCAGTTTATCGAGCTCGAGCTTGTGCTGGTACTGCCGAAGCTCGCCGGCACGCGGATCGTTCGGATAGCGCCCGAGAAAATCCTGGATCTCGCGTTCGGCGTCGCTCAAATAGGCCTCGTCGTTGCTGTCGGCGCGGGTCGAGATCGCTTCGTACAGCGCGTCGGCCGACGGCGGCCGCGACAGATAAAATGCCAACGCCGCAAAGCCGGCCAGAACACACACGAGTGCTCCCAGTTGCGCGACGACGCCGATCCACGGCCGGTGCTGCTGGGCCCGCAGCATGGCCTGCTCGTCCTCGAGCGTGGTGAAGCGCGTCGGCCGTTCGGCCGGCGCTTGAGTTGGGCCATCGGTCGGCGGGACCGTTACGTCCCGAGCCTGGCCGGCGGTCGGCTTTCGCAGCGGCGTGAGCGACTCGGCCGCCACGGTGGCCACATCATCGCCCACGTGATTCGCGTCGTACGCAATGGAGGATGGTGATTCGCGCCCGGCCGCGTCGGCGTCGGCATCGGCGTGGGTCGTGTCGACGGCCAGTGACTGATCCGAGCCGGCGTCAGGCCGGTCGGCGGCCTGCCCGTCGCCGGAGAGCGCAAAGTCGTCGGCCGCCGGACGCGACAGCGCCCGGACCAACGCTTGCAAATGCCGCGCGAGCACCTGCGTATTGGGAAATCGCTCGGCCGGGTCTTTGGCCAGCAACTGGGCGATCACTCGTTCGAGTTGCTCCGGCGTATCGGGCGCGTATCGCCTGACGGGATCGGGCTTGGCGAACCGCTGGAGCTGCAGCATCTGTGGCAGGTTTTGGGCCAGGAACGGCGGCCGGCCCGCCAACAGCGCGTACATCACCCCGCCCAGGCTGTACTGGTCGCAGCGCGCGGTGACGGGCCTCCCTTCGGCCTGCTCCGGCGACATGTAATCGGCCGTGCCCAGCACGCCGCCGGCGGTCGTCAGCTGCGTCGTTCCGAACAGCCGGGCGATGCCGAAGTCGGCCAGCTTTACGCGGTCTTCGTCGTAAAGCAGGATATTCGCCGGCTTAATGTCGCGGTGCACGATGCCGTGGTCGTGTGCGTGCTTGAGCGCCAGCGAGAGTTGAATTGCGATGCTGGTCACTTCGCGCCAATTGAATCGCCGGCCCGCTTTCAGCTCGTCTTCCAGGCTGATGCCTTCGACCACCTCCATGGAATAGAACAGCACGCCATCTTGTTCGCCGTAGCCGTACAAGCGCACGATGCCTTCGTGGCGGAGCGTTTTAAGCGACTCGATCTCGGCCTCGAACCGCTCGCGAAAGCCCTCGGCCAGCGCCAAGTGCGGCGTGAGCGCCTTGATCGCCACGCGCTGGCCCGTGGTCGTGTCGGTCGCCGCGTAGACCGAGCCCATGCCGCCCTTGCCCAGCGGCTTGCCGATCTCGTAAGGTCCTAAACGCTTCAATTGCATGTCCTATCGATCCGCTAGCATGCGTATCTTTCATCGTAACAGGCCTGCTTGCGGCGAGCCAGCAACGCCGCTAGCACGGATGACCTTGAACGTCCGGCGCGATTTGGCTAGAAGCCCCAGGCTCGTCCGCTTTGCTGTAGGGACCTCGACGATTGCATGATGCTCGCGGTCCACAAGTTGCCGAGGTCCCGCTCGGCAAGCGGGACC
>CAZHIV010000164.1:0-3882 GCA_964532675.1 uncultured Planctomycetaceae bacterium | reverse complement strand
TGAGCCGCAAGAGCCGGTGGTGTACGTCATCGGCGACCCGACGGCCGTCGCTGCACCCTTGGTGCGGCTGCACTCGTCGTGCTTTACGGGCGACCTGCTCGAGTCGCTCCGCTGCGATTGCGGCGACCAGCTGCACATGGCCCTCGATATGATCAAGAACGAGGGTACCGGTGTGCTGGTGTATTTGCCGCAGGAGGGCCGCGGCATCGGCATCGCTGAAAAGATCAAGGCCTACGCGCTGCAAGACCAGGGGCTCGACACGGTCGAGGCCAACCTGGCGCTGGGTTACAAGGCCGACCCGCGCGACTACGGCGTCGGCATCCAGTTGCTCAAGGACCTCGGGCTTCGCAAGGTGCGGCTCTTGACGAACAATCCCAAGAAGACGGACGCCTTCATCTACGGCGGGTTCGACCTGGAAGTCGTGGATCAGATCCCCATCATGCCGCCGATGAACGAGTACAACGCCCGCTACCTGGCCACCAAGCGGGACAAGCTGGGCCACCATCTGCCGCACGTGCAGCCGTGATAGCGAGCGCGGACGACTCGGTCCGCACTGTTTCGCACTCATTGGATCGGCGTGTTTAGCCAAGGGGCGCGGCGGACTCGCTCTTTACAGGTTTTCGGCCGCAACCTACCATTGCGTCGCGATTTACGACGATCGGCGCCGCCGGCAGCCCGTTCGGCCGCAATGGAGAATCTCACCTTTGAAATGGACTCTACGCGCGCAGAAGTTGCTCCAGAAGGCGCAGCGGTTACGCTATCCGAAGCGGTTTCGGCACATGGCGAACTGCCCGCGCGGTCTGGACTTCGGACCCGTCGACCCCGGCAGCGACGCGCGCGATATCATCTGGAAGAAGCGGGTGGTGGGTCGCCTCGGTTGCCGCAACGCACTGCGCGGTTCGGAGCGCGGCCGCTGCTTTGTCGTCGGCACAGGGCCGTCGCTGCAGAATGTCGATCTGGCGGCGCTGGCCGGCGTCGCGACGTTCGGTGTGAACGGCGCTATCTTGAAGTTTCTGACCGATGGCGCGCGGCCGACGTATTACACGATTACCGACCCCGATTTTTTTCGGAGCCGATTCGAGGTCGTGCGGCAGGTGATCGAATCGGGAACAGCCTGCTTTTTCTCAGGAGAGGGCATCGGCCATATCTGCGAGCGCGATCCGAAGTTGCTGGCGCAGGCACGAGTTTACCTTTCTGAAGTCGTCAACCGCCGCTGGCGGGTGCCGCGCTTGAGTCCATCGGCCTTTGACGAGGCGGCTGCCGGCGAACCCGACTTCGAGCTGCACCCGACGGTTCCACCGCAAAACGGACTGGTCGGCTTCAGCCGGGACTTGCGCAAGGGACTTTTCTGCGGCCGGACGATCGGCTACCGGGCAATCGAAATCAGCCGCTTCCTCGGATTCCAGCGGGTGTTTTTGCTGGGCCTGGATCTGGGCGGCGACGGGCAGAAGGTTCGATTTTACGAGTCGCTGGCCGACGGCAGGCCGTCGCTGCTGGAGCAGGACTTCGAGCCGTACATCCGGCCCTGTTTTGAAATCGTTCGGCGGCTGCACGCGGCGGGCGAAATCGAGGTTTACAATTGCTCGCCAAACAGCCGGCTGCCTGCGGAAGTGACGCCCAGGCTCAGTATTGAGGAAGCGCTGGCAATGAGCGTCGCCACGACGCATGCCGCGTGATGCAACTAGAACCGGCTTTTTAACGAGTGGCACCGGCTGCTAGCCGGTGCGGAGAACTGCAAACCTGCGACACAGGCCAGCGGCCTGTGCCACTGAGCCGCCATGAAAGCCGTCTTGCTGAACGATACGCGAAGCGAGCACCACGTGGGTTGCCGGTTGGTGGTCGAGACCCTGGAACGCGAGTGTGCGCGCGCCGGGATCCAAATCGTGGCGACGGCGGCCGCTTCGTGCCGCGACGATACGGCGTTCGTGGAGCAAACGTGGAACTCCCTGGACCTTGTGCTGATCAACGGCGAAGGGACGATGCACGACGACCAGCCGCGGGCCCTTTCGCTGGCCGGCGCCGGACGATGGGCGGCCGAGCATGGGAAACCGGTCGTTTTGCTGAATACGGTTTGGCAAAACAATCGCCGGCTCAATCTCTTGCTGCCCCGCTTGGACGCGATCTTCTGCCGTGAATCGCGGAGCGCGGCCGACGTGTCGCGGGCCGGTTTTGCGGCGGAGGTGGTGCCGGATTTGGTTTTCGCATCGGGCACCGAGACGCTGCCGACCGGGCCCACTCGCCGGCGTGGCGTGGCGGTTCTCGACAGCGTGTTGCCGAGAGTGTCGCGCGTCCTGGCCCGGCGAGCATGCTGGCGCCGGCATTCGTTCCTGCCGATGTCCAAAACGACCTATGCGGACATCCGCAAGCGCAGGCTATTGAGCTGGGCGCTCAGGGCGCGATGTCCCGGCGGGCTGCAACCGCCCGAGGATGACTTTCTCGCGCGCCTGGCGGCGCACGAGGCGGCGATCTCCGGTCGATTCCACGGCGTGTGCTTGTGCTTACTGACGCAGACGCCGGTGGCGGCCATCGCCTCCAATACCCATAAGATCGAGGGCCTTTTTTGCGACGCCGGCTTGGATGCGGGGCTGGTCGTCAGGCTGGATGACCGGTTGAAACTGCCGCCGCTGGCCGATTTGTCGCATCGCATCGAACAACTGCAGAATGAGCTCGGCTTAGTGCAGCGCTACGTCGCGGAAGCGCCGCGTCGCATCTCGGAAATGTTTCGCCGAATCCGCGCGCTGGCGGCGCGGCGCCGAGCTGGCTGAATGGAGGTGCACTCGTGATTGCTGGCGCCAAAGAAGCAAATTGGCCAATGGGAACTCAAGGCGTCGCGAACCGGTTGTGCGCCGAACGCCGCGGCCTGCCGGCGCCGAATGCTTGCGGCTATGGGCACGTTCGACTCGCGGATCAACATTGCGCCTCCCCGCTGTGGGACATTTGGCGGAAATGCGTCCGCGCCCGCCAAAGCCTCAAGTGGCGAATTTCTGTCCGGTAACCCGATCGAGGAACGGTGGAAAAAAAACAGCCGCGAGTCGACGACCGGCCGGGGGGCCGGCGACCGTCGCGTCGCGGCTGGGGTTTTCGAATTCCGAACGCCTACCGGCGATGCATCGCCGGAGACTACGGAGTGTCGGTGGTATCGTCGGCGGGCATATCCGTCGCGCCCTCGTCGACGGGCATGGCCTGATCTTCCGCCGGCGGCGGCATCGTGTCGTTTTCCTTCGCACATCCGGCGGCAAACAGTGCCGCAATCACTACCGACAGAGCAAAAAACTTCTTCATCATTTGGTCTCCCAAAAAGGAACGTAATCCTGGGCACTGGCCCGTTGCCGGGTCGCCCTTTGAATATGATTCACAGCCGGCGCAGCGCCTAGTGGCTGCGCGATCAGGAACGATCGCTCCCACTTGGTGATTCGCGTCGCGGCGGCCCATATTGGCCCGCTTTTGGCGGAGTTTTCCGACCGCGGCCAGTTTATCGGCCTCACGTCTTACCCTTTATTCCCCGTTTCGCGCAAAACGATCTACGTTCGACAATTGCGCCAGTGCCAACATCAGCGCGTGGGTGCCTTGGCGAGCGTGTCCTTGAGCGGCGACCGCCTGGTAAAGCTGCTCGGCCAGCGCCAGCCCCGGCAGCGAGAGCTCCATTCGCCGGGCCTCCTCCAGGGCGATGCCCATGTCCTTGATGAAATGGGCCACGAAGAAGCCCGGCTTGAAATCGCCCGCGATGATTCGCGGTCCGTAGTTCGAGAGCGACCAGCTTCCGGCGGCGCCCGAGGCGACCGACTCCAGCACCTTGTCTAAATCCAACCCGGCTTTGTAACCGTACAGCAGGGCCTCGCAGACGCCGATCATGCCGGTGGCGATGAGCGTTTGATTGACCAT
>CAZHIV010000163.1:0-6378 GCA_964532675.1 uncultured Planctomycetaceae bacterium | reverse complement strand
TCGCGACGCCGACGGTCACCACGCCGAAGCCGACTTGCCCTTAAGCGAGTCATGCCTGGCGTGGCTGCTCGAAAATCAGCATAGCGAGCCGGATCCGCTCACGGAAGTTCCGGCCGGCGGCTGGGCCTCGAGCGACACGCCCGGTGCGCTGCCGAACACCGTCGATACGTCCGGCGCGCTCGTGGCCCTGGCTCATTGGCGGCGGCGCCATCGGCATGCCGAACGAGAGCGCGTCGAAACGGCCGCGGGCCTTGGCATCGGCTGGCTGTTGGAACTGCAATACGACGACGGAGGCTGGCCGACCTTTTACGGCGACGACAGCGATTTCCGCCTTGACGCCAGCGGCGCGGATGTGACGGCGTGGGCACTGCGGGCTCTTGCCGCCTGGCAACAGATTGGCCTGCCGGCAAATCAATCGGAGATTGCCAAGCGAATCGGCCCGGCGATCGAGCGCGGCTGGCGATACCTGGAGACCCGCCAAGAGGCCGACGGACGCTTCCTGCCGCTCTGGTTCGGCAACGAGCATCAGCCGGGCGACCGCAATCCCGTCATTGGCACCGCGGAGGTGCTGACGGCGTGCGCCGACCTCGGGCGGTTGGACACGGAGTTGGCCCGCCGCGCCGCGGGCTGGCTCGTCTCGGCCCAGCATTCGACGGGGGGTTGGGGTCCGCCCCGTGCGCCGCGCGATTACTCGGGCGCCGAGAAGGACGGCTTCCGCGCCTGGCGGGCCAACGACGCGATGGCCAAGCACTGTAGCGTGGAAGAAACGTCCGCGGCCCTCTCGGGACTGCTGCCGCTCGCCGATACAGGGCAGGCATTCTCCGCCGCGGTTTCGGCGGGCCTGACGTGGCTGGCGGCCGCGGTGGAACAAGACCTTCATCGGCGGCCGGCGGTGGTCGGTTTCTACCGGTCGAGATTATGGTATCATGAGCGGCTGTATCCGCTCGTGTTCGCCGCCGGGGCATTTTCACGGGCGATTCGCCAGCTCGCGGCGCAGCCGCACGAGGCTGCGAATGTGGGGTAGGGCAGCGGGTTTTGGTGTACCGTTGCTCTCGGCGAACGGGCGGGCGGCCGATACGGGGCCAGGTGTCATTTTCGAGCGCGAAGCTGGCTTCACAGCCCGGCTTGGCGTGCGAAAGCGAAACCCGACCCCTTTGCGCCAAACATGAGGTAACGATGACTGCCGTGCGAGAGGATGCGCCTTCCAGAACCCCGCCGCGTTACGAACACTTGCTTCGCGCCGCGCGGCAAATGTTCGAGCCGGACGAGCTGGAGCGGCTCGTTCCACGCTTGCGCGGCGGCCCCCGGCTGGCCGAGGTCAACGGCCAGGGGGCGGCGGTGCTCGATCCGATCGCGGCCACCGAGGCCATCGCCTACGACTTTCTCTCGAAGGGCGGCAAGTATTCGCGGCCCTTCATCACCTTGGCCGCCTACGACGCGCTCACCGCCCGCAACGCGCCCCGCGACGGCGCGGCGAGCACTCCGCGGATCAAAGATGCCGTCCGCCGCGCGGCCCTCTCGATCGAGTCGTTTCACAAGGCCTCGCTCGTACACGACGACATTCAAGACGGCGACGCCTTTCGCTACGGCGAGCCGACGCTACACATGGCCCACGGCGTGGCCACCGCCATCAACGTAGGGGACTACCTCATCGGCTTGGGCTACCGGCTTGTGAGCCGCGACATCGAGCAGCTGGGAGCGGACACGGCCGGCGACATCCTTAACAAATTGGCCGACGCGCATACCAAGCTCAGCGAAGGGCAGGGGGCCGAGCTCGTGTGGCGCGACAGCCGCGACAAGCGGCTCTCGCCCGAAGAGGCGCTCGATATCTACGCTCTTAAGACGGCGCCCGCGTTCGAGGCGGCGTTGTATTGCGGGCTGCGGCTGGCCGGCCCGGCC
Source organism: uncultured Planctomycetaceae bacterium (assembly GCA_964532675.1). Lineage (GTDB taxonomy): Bacteria > Planctomycetota > Planctomycetia > Pirellulales > Lacipirellulaceae > JABDGM01. The sequence goes on along the minus strand of CAZHIV010000163.1, from coordinate 4,479 downwards.
GAACATTACGCCGGGCCCGTCGCGGAGCTGGCCCGGCAGCTCGGCATCGCGTTCCAGGTCCTCAATGACCTGCAGGATTGGAACGGCGACGACTTCAACAAGCTCACTCTCGGCGGCGACGTGCTGGGCGGCCGGCCCACCGTGCTGTGGGCACTGGCGCTGGAGGCGCTGGCGCACCAGCAACGGGACGAGCTGGAGCGGCTGGTGGCCGACGGCGAGGCGACGCCCGAGGTATTCGCGAAAATCCGCCGGCTGTTCCAGCGGGCCGGGGCGTTTGAGAAGGCGCTGGAGCTGGTGGCCGACCATCGCGCGCAGGCCGAGCGGGTCGCCGAAGTTTTGACGCCGGAGGCGCTGCGCCTGCTGGCCCGTCATTTGATCGCCACAGTCCTCGACGCGCCGGTGGCCCCCAGCCGGCCCCGCCGTCCGCTGGCCGTTCCCGCCCGGTGACCGATCCCTCCCGCCAATCTGCCGATGCCGACCTTTTCACGCCGAGCGCCGCACGGCTGGCGACGCTGTTTTTTTCCAGCCTCGACGAACTGGGTCGGTTCGAGCCGGTGTCGGTCGATGCGCTGCCCGCGGACTACCGCACGCTGCTCGCGCACCAGAACCACATGACGGTGTCGCTCGAAGCGTTTCACAGCGCCCTCGTCGAGGTACACCCGCTCGACGAGTGGCGAGACGAAGCGAGCTACGCCCGCTGCAGCCTGTTGAGTCGCCAATCGGACGGGGCGATCGTACAATTCGGCATCATGCGGATTTGGCTGGCCGACCTCCCCGAGGCGGCCCAACAGGAAATCACGGGCAAGAAAACGCCGCTGGGGCGCGTGCTGATCCGCCACAACCTGCTCCGCCAGGTGGAGCTGATCACGCTCTGGCAGATTGACCCCGGCCCCGTGCTGCGCCGGCACCTGCCGATGGCGAGGGGCGGGCCAATATACGGACGCTCCGCCCAAATCCTCGTCGACGAACGGCCCACCGTGCAGCTCCTGGAAGTCGTGACCCTTCCGACGTGACGTTCAATTTTCACCACAGAGACACAGAGAGCACGGAGAAGACAATTCGAGTAGGTTTACCCCAAGGCGAAATCTTTTCTCGCATTCCGATACCTATTGTCCCATTGAAATTGTCTGCTTGAAGATTTTTAGCATCCATCAGCAATTGCATTGTTTTTCTCAGTGTTCTCTGGGTCTCTGTGGTTAATTACTTCCGCACCAATTGGCATGAAACCGCAATCTGCTGCATACGACTGCATCGTGATCGGCGGCGGGCCGGCGGGGGCGACCGTGGCGGCGCTGGTGGCGGAGGCTGGATTCCGCACGCTCGTGCTGGAGCGCGACCTCGTGCCACGGCGCAAGGTGGGCGAGTCGCTGATGCCGGAGACGTACTGGGTGTTCGAGCGGTTGGGCGTGCTCGAGGCGTTGAAGCGGAGCCCGTTCCCGCGCAAGGTAGGCGTGCAATTCGTCAGCAGCAGCGGCCGCGAGTCGCAGCCGTTCTTGTTCCGCATGCACGATCCGCGCGAGTGCAGCCGAACGTGGCACGTCGAACGGGCCGACTTCGATCCGCTGCTGCTCGAGAACGCCGCTAGCAAAGGCGCCGAAGTCCACCGTGGCGTGCGAGTGATCGAAGTAGCATTCGACGGCGACCGCGCCGTCGGCGTGCGAATCGCCCCCAGCGGCGAGCAAATCGCCCCGGCCGGCGAGCCCGCTTCAGCGGACCGGCAGAGCGGCAGCCAATTCATCGCGTCCAAAGTCATCGTCGACGCCAGCGGCATGCAAGGCCAGCTCGGCGCGCGGTTCAAGCTCCGGCGGCCCAACCAGGAGTTTCGCAAGGCGGCCATCTGGGGCCATTTCCGCGGCGCCCGCCGCGAGACGATCGACGAGGGCGTGATGACGCTCATCCTTCACGGCCGGTCGAACAAAACCTGGTTCTGGCACATTCCGCTCTCCAACGACGTGGTGAGCATCGGCGCGGTGAGCGACGCCGACCACTTCTTCAAGGGCCGCGGCACGCCGGAGGAGGTTTTTGAAGAGGAAGTTGCCGAGTGCCCGGGCATCGCCGAGCGACTCGAAGGCGCCGAGCGCGTGGGCGGCCTCGAGGTCGTGAAGGAATACTCCTACACCACCGAACGATCGGCCGGCGATGGCTGGGTGCTGGTGGGCGACTCATGGGGCTTCATCGATCCGATCTACTCTTCGGGCGTATGGTTCGCGCTCAAGAGCGGCGAGCTGGCGGCGGATTGCGTGGTCGACGCGCTGCGAAAGGGCGACACGTCGGCGGCGCAGCTCGGCCGGTGGGTGCCGGAATTCACGCTCGCGACCAACTGGATTCGCAAACTGGTGCGGGCGTTTTACTCCGGCCAGTTTCGCGTGGGAAAGTTCGTGCAGGAATACCCGCAACATCACGGGCCGTTGACCGACCTGTTGATTGGCCGCATCTTCCACCCCGACGCGGGCCGGCTGTTCGACGACCTCGACCCGTGGCTCGAACGGATGAAACAGCAGGGCGTGACGAGCTAAGCCGCAAGCGCGTGGTCGACGCTCTGACCTCCGACCTCTGACCTCCGACCTCTCCTCATGCGTATCGCGTATATCACGGCCGGGGCGGCCGGCATGTATTGCGGAAGTTGCCTGCACGACAACACGCTGGCCGGCGCGCTATTGGAACTGGGCGAGGACGTCGTGCTGGTGCCGACCTACACGCCGCTGCGCACCGATGAGGCGAACGTCAGCATCGAGCGGGTCTTTTTCGGCGGCGTGAACGTGTACCTGCAGCAACAGTCGGCCTTTTTCCGCCGCACGCCGTGGTGGCTCGACCGGCTGCTGGACCACCCGGCCCTGCTGGAGCGGCTGTCGCGCCGGGCATCGAGCGTCGATCCGACGCAACTCGGCGAGATGACCGTCTCGATGCTCCGCGGCGAGGCGGGCCATCAGCGCAAGGAGTTGGAAAAGTTGGCTCGCTGGCTGGCCGACGAGATTCGGCCGGACATCGTGCACTTATCGAACTCGATGCAAAGCGGCATGGCGCGCGCTCTGCGGCGGCGGGGCGGGCCGCCGATCGTGTGCCAGCTTTCGGGCGAGGACCTGTTCCTGGAAAAGCTGCCGCCGCCGCACTACGACCGGGCCCGTGCGCTCGTGCGCGAAAGGGCCGCCGAGATCGAAGCCTTTGTGACGATCAATCGCTACTACGCCGACTTCATGGCCGATTACCTGGCGATCGGCCGCAGACGGATCCACGTCATCCCCCACGGCCTGCGGCTGGAGGGCCACGGCAGCCGATTGGAAAGGCCGCCTGAGGAGCCGCGGGTCATCGGCTTTTTGGCGCGGATTTGTGAAGACAAGGGGCTGCACCTGTTGGTCGAAGCGTGCGAGCAGCTTGCGGCCCGCCCGGATTTGCCGCCGTTCGTGGTTCGCGCCGCCGGGTATCTGGGCGCCGCAGATCGGCCGTACCTGGCGGCGATCGAGGGCCGCGTCGCCGCGGGACGGCTGGCCGGGCGGTTCGCGTATCAGGGCGAGCTGAACCGGGCCGAGAAGATCGCGTTCCTTCAAGCGCTCGACGTGTTGAGCGTGCCGACCGTGTATCGCGAATCGAAAGGGCTGCCGGCGCTGGAGGCGATGGCCAACGGCGTGCCCGCCGTGCTGCCCGATCACGGCAGCTTTCCCGAGATGATCGCCGACTGCGGCGGCGGCCTCTTGCACCGGCCACACGACCCGGCCGACCTGGCCGACAAGCTGGCCGAGTTGCTCGGCGATCCCGTGCGTGCCGCGCAGCTCGGCCTCGCCGGCCAGCAAGCCGTCCACGACCGCTACCACGCAGCGGCAATGGCCCGGCAAACGCTCGAATTGTACCGCCGGCTCCTCGCCGGACGGCCGCTCGATGCGTGATACGGGGGGTGGCTGGGGCGAAGTTGCGACGCCCAGGTTCGCGACATTTCTGGGGCATCGCAGACTCTGCCCCAGCCACCCGTCCGCCCAGCAGCCGCCCGAAGCGTGACGCGACGCGGCTTGGCACATCGATCCTAGTTGGTTAGAATTCAGGGTTTCACGGATACCCTCCAGGATCAGTTATGCCTCCTTATCAGCAGAACCGACGCAACAAGCCGATCAAGAAAGTCGCCAAGCGCGATCCGATCTACATCGACGGCCAGGCCCCGCGGCCGATGTACGTCGATTTTAAGGATCTGGATCTGTTGAGTAAGCTGACGAACCGCCACGGCCGCATCGTGAGCCGCCGCAAGAGCGGTTGTCACGCCGCCAGCCAGCACGCGGTGGCCAAGGCGATCAAGCGGGCCCGCTTCATGGCGCTCTTGCCGTTCGTGGGCGATTGAGGGGATGTCCGATGTAAGATGTAAGAAGTAAGATGTCGGCGGTCGGCCGACATCTGCTATCTCACATCATACATCTTACATCCACTTACGATGCCAGCTCCCTTCCACACTTCCCGGCTGGTCGAGTTCGCCGATACCGACATGGCCGGGATCAT
>CAZHIV010000162.1:0-3105 GCA_964532675.1 uncultured Planctomycetaceae bacterium | reverse complement strand
GCGTTTCTCGCCCGACGGCCGGCAGATCGTCACGGCCAGCCGCGACCGCACGGCCAGCCTGTGGGATGCGTCCACGGGCAAGCCGCTGCGTCGCTTTGAAGAGGGCCATGAGTTCCTGGTCTCGGGGGCTGTTTTCTTTCCAGATGGGAAGCGTCTCGCCACGGGGGCGGGCGACAACTCGGTGCGAATCTGGAATCTGGCCTCCGGCACGGAAGAAGCGGTCCTCACGCCCACCGGCCGGATTGGCACACTGGCCATTTCACCAGACGGAAACTGGATCGCCACGGGCAGCGTCGGGACCGACGTTCAGATTTGGGACGCACGCACGGGGTCACCGCGTCGCGACGGTGCCCGCGGAACGGCCGGCGCGACCGAGTCGGCCCGCCGGCTGGCCACATCGCTGAAGGGACACGGCCGAGAAATCGCCGCACTGGCGTTTTCACCGGCGGGCGATCGGCTGGTCAGCGGCGACGAGGCCGGCCGGCTACGGCTTTGGCGGCGCAGTATTCAAAACGGCAATACAAGCTGGGCCTTCGAGCGCGACCTGGTCGGGCACACCGCGCCGATTACCGAAATCCGCTTCACACCGGATGGCCGTCGACTTATCACCGCCAGTGCCGACCGCACCTGCGCGCAGTGGGGAGTTGATACGGGCCGTGAATTGCGCCCGTTGGTGCTGAACCATCCTGACTGGGTGTCATCGCTCGACGTCTCTCTGGATGGAACGCTCGCGCTCACGACGTGCGACGACGGCGTCGCGCGGCTCTGGCAGCTCGATGATGCAACGCAACGCGCTTCCATACGCTCGCCGGGCGAGCCATTCAATTCCGTGGGCTTTTCACCAGATGGCAGCGCGGCCGTGCTGAGCTCTGCCGCGGACAAGCTCGTTTGGCTGTGGGATTTGTCGACGGCCCATGATTCCGGCAACCGGACGGCAACCGAGCAGCTCGACGAGCCGATATTGGATTTCAACAGGCTGGGTGGGGTGGTGTGGGCGGCGAAGTTTGCGCCCGGCGGCCGCCACCTGCTGACGATCGGCGGCAACGATGCCCAGTTGTGGAACCTCGAATCACACCGTCCCGTTGTACGCTACAGTCCACACGGGGCGGTGGCCTCGGCGACGGTGTCGCCCGACGGCAAACTCGTGGCCACCGGCAGCTGGGACCATTCGGCGAAGATTTGGGACGCGGCGACCGGTCGGGCAATCCGCAAGCTCGACGGCGGTCATACCGGCTACATCAACTCGGTCGAATTCTCGCCCGATGGAAAAAACCTGCTCACGGCGAGCGACGACGGCACGGCCCGCTTGTGGGACGTGGCGAGGGGCCAGCCCCTCGGTGAGCCGTTGCGCGGACACAAGGCCCGGGTGTTGGCGGCCACCTTTTCCCCCGACGGGTCGCGGATCCTCACGGTGAGCGGCGACACGACGGCGCGGATCTGGGACGCGGCGAGCGGAAACGTGCTCGAGCCGCTCGAGGGCCATCGATGGGCAGTGCTCTCCGGCCGGTTCTCGCCCGACGGGAAGCGGGTCATCACGGGAAGCCAGGACGAAACGGCCCGCATCTGGAACGTGGAGGATGGCAAGCTGCTGCAAGAGCTGCAAGGCCACACGGCGACCGTCACGTCGGTCGCCATTTCGCCCGACGGGGCGCGGGCGCTGACCGGCAGCCAGGACTACACTGCCAAGTTGTGGGACGCCGAGACCGGCAAGGAGATTCTTTCGCTGTCGGGCCATACGCAGGAAGTCACTTCGGTGAGCTTCTCGCCCGACGGCCGTAACGTGCTCACCTCGAGCCGCGACGGCACGGCGATCATCTGGCTGGCCGACGATTGGAGGGCGGGGTCGCCCACCGATTCAGCAAGCAGCGGTCGCGCACGCCCTCCAGCAACACCCCAAACGCCGAATCCCGCAAACAATGCGATCGACACCAATCCATCGCTTCCTCAATCGTCGAACGAACCAAGTGCATCGTCGGATCATTTGCCAGCAGCGAAAGCCTTCGAACCGGCCGTCGTAACGGCGCCGCCACCGCCAAGCATTCCACCGTATGGCTTTGAGGGTTTCATTCGAGCTCATGAATACGCCAGGGACTTGACGGCGAAACTTGCGCGCCTCGAAACAGATGCGGACGCCGAGATCGCGGCGCATGAAGCGTTTCGATACGTGTGCGCCAAGCAGGCTAATCACGTCCGCCAACTCTACGAATTGGATCGCCGCGGCGGAGAAGCCGAGAAAGAAGCCCTCGCACGTAGCCGTTACCAGCGGGCCGAGGCCGAGTTGGCCGCACTTCGGGGGCAGAGCGACGTGGAGCTGAAGTGGCGGAGGCTCGGACTCAAGTCGGCCCGCGACCGGCTTGCCGCAACGGTAGCCGCATATGAAAGCGACAAAGCACCTCTCGACGCTCTCCGCGACGCACAATTTGAGACGGCGCGGTTCGAAATCGAGTTAGTCGAAGCTGGCGCGCTTCGCGATCCGGAAGCCCGCCAGCTTTTCAATCCGCAACGCGACGATGATACCGAGATTAAGATTGATGCGCTGCTAAGGTATCGAGACGCTTGTTTAGTAACCTGGCGTAAGATTTACGCGCTGTATGAAGGAGGTCGGCGCGGCGGGGAAGCCGACAAAGAGGCGCTTGCGCGGGCCAAGTTCCTAGACGCCGCAACCAAAGCGGCCGAGCTTTATGAAGAATACGGTAAACAGCGTAACATAGACTTTCCGCCAGGCCGGTTGCCGACAGCAATGGAAACCCAGCAGCCCATGTCGGCACTACAACTAAGCGAATTATCAGTTGCAGCGGGGCGGGACGTAGTCGACGCAGCAACGGCCGCGTATGCGAGCGACAAACTACCTCTCGACGTGTTCATCGAGACACGCAGCTTACTCACTCGGCTGGAGGTGGCTCATGCGAAACGAGTCGCCGATCGCGCGGCGGAAATCGAAGCCCTGGCGGAAGCGCAAGACGCTCTGCTGGAGACGTGGCGGAAGATTTACGCATTGCATGAAGTCGGCCGTCGCGGCGGCGAGGCGGAAAAGGAAGCCTTTGCCAGGGCAAAATACTTTGAAGCTCACGCCAAACTGCTGGAGGCGGTTGGCGACGCGGAGGA
>CAZHIV010000161.1:0-7272 GCA_964532675.1 uncultured Planctomycetaceae bacterium | reverse complement strand
AACGCAGTATCGTATAGAGAAGTCTCACGCAGAGGCGCAGAGTTCGTGGAGCCAGAGAACACTAATCTGCGCTAATCTCCGCTAATCTTATTAGGCTTTGTCGGAAAACGAGGACTTGGTGTAGCGGAAGTTGCAAAACTTCCGATGATTTCGGAACTCTTGCGAGTTCCGCTACGGATTTCCGACAAAGTCTAGTGTTAATTAGTGTGGATTAGTGTTCCAAACGCATTCGTCCCATGCTTGTTTTTTCTCTGCGTCCTCCGCGCCGCTGCGTGAGATTCATTCGAATTAAAGTAAGGAGTCGAAGCCGAGCTTGGACAGAACACCAGTGATCAACGACCTAAAAGGGAAAGTTGGGCGGGCAGTACCTGATCCGCTGGCCCGACGTGAACGCATTCCGGTGCGGGTCTTTCCGCACTCGACGCACGCCAGCCAGGCCGTGGCCGGACAGATTGCCGATCTCATTCGCCAGCGCTCCCGCGAGGGGCGGAACTGCGTGCTGGGTCTGGCGACGGGGAACACCCCGGTCGGCATTTACGACGAGCTGGTGCGGATGCATCGCGAAGAAGGCCTGTCATTCGCGAACGTGATTACGTTCAATCTGGACGAATACTACCCGATGCAGCCGAACGAGCTGCAGAGCTACGTGCGGTTCATGCGCGAGCACCTGTTCGACCTGGTTGACATTCCAGAGGGGAATTGGCACGTGCCGGACGGCACGCTGCCGATCGAGCAGGTGGCCGACTATTGCGCGTGGTACGAGGAGCAGATTGTCGAATCCGGGGGGATCGACATTCAGCTGCTGGGCGTCGGCCGCACGGGCCACATCGGGTTTAACGAGCCGGGGTCGAACCGCCAGAGCCGCACGCGGCTGATCACGCTGGACCGCGTGACGCGGATCGACGCGGCCAGCGACTTTTTCGGCCAGGAGCACGTGCCGCGCCGGGCGCTGACCATGGGCGTGGGCACGATTCTCGACTCGCGTCAGGTAATCATGCTGGCGTTCGGCGAGCACAAGGCGCCGATCATCGCCCGCTCGGTCGAAGGCGACATCAGCCCTTCCATTGCGGCCAGTTTCTTGCAGGAGCATCCCAATGCGCAGGTGGTGATCGACGAGGCGGCGGCCGACAGCCTCACGCGCTACCTATCCCCCTGGCTACTGGGCCCCGTGGCGTGGGACGAACAAAAAGTTCGCAAGGCGGTGATCTGGCTCGCCGGCAAGCTCGACAAGGCCATCCTGAAGCTCACCGATCACGATTACAACGAAGAAGGCTTGCAGGATTTGCTGGCCGAGCGGGGACCGGCGTACGACATCAACCTGAAAGTTTTCCGCCATCTGCAGTCGACGATCTCCGGCTGGCCCGGCGGCAAGCCGGCGCACGCCAAGCGGCCGGGCGATCGGGCTCGGACGCGCGACGACATCTTCCCGAAACGGGTGCTCATCTTTTCGCCGCACCCGGATGATGATGTGATTTCCATGGGCGGCACGCTCATTCGGCTCGTCGACCAGGGGCATGAAGTCCACGTCGGGTATCAAACGTCCGGCAACATCGCGGTGTTCGACGACGATGCGATCCGGTTCGCCGATTTCGTGGCGGAGTTCAACACGCACTTCGACGTGTCACCGCAGCGGGCCGCCGAGCTGGAGGCGCATGTCGAGCAGGTGCTGCGCCACAAGAAGCCGGGGCAGGTCGATAGCTCGGAGGTGCAGACGATCAAGGGGATGATCCGGCGCGGCGAGGCCCGGGCGGCGGGGCGGTGCTGCGGAGTCCCGGAGAAGCAGCTCCATTTCATGGACCTGCCGTTCTATGAAACGGGCCGCGTGAAGAAGAAGCCCCTCGGCGAGGAAGACGTGGCGATGGTCGTCGACCTGTTGCGACAAATCCGGCCGCACCAGATCTACGCGGCGGGCGACCTGTCCGATCCCCACGGAACGCACCGCGTTTGTCTCAATGCGGTGCTCACCGCCTGTCACCGCTGCGAGGCGGATGATTGGTTCGCGGATTGCGAGGTGTGGCTGTATCGTGGGGCGTGGCACGAATGGGGCCCGCACGAAATCGAAATGGCCGTGCCCCTCAGCCCCGCCGAGGTCGACCGCAAGCGAACCGCCATCTTCAAGCACCAGTCGCAAAAAGACCGAGCCCTCTTCCCCGGCCCCGACATGCGGGAGTTCTGGAAGCGGGCCGAAGACCGCAACCGCGACACCGCCCAGCTCTACGCCAAGCTGGGCCTGGCCGAATACGAGGCGATCGAAGGCTTCGTCCGCTGGCAGGGGGACAAAAAGGTATTGTGGTAGAGCGACCGGGTGTTGCTGATTCAATTTGCTGCCGCCTCCTGGTGGATCGTATAATATTGTGACCTTTTACCGGCGGACATCGACCTATGGTAATCCATGCTGTCTACGAAAACGGCGTCTTCCGTCCCATGGAGCCGGTCGCGTTGCCTGAAAGCAGCCACGTGGAGCTTGTGATTCAGCAAAAGCCGATCGTTGTGGATTCACACACTACTGCCGCATCGCCACTGTCCAATCTGGCGGGCATGGCTGCTTCGTATCCTGAGAATCCGAATTTGCCTGCGGACTTAGCGGAGCAGCACGATCATTATCTCTACGGTACCGTGAAACGGTGATGATCTTCGTCGACACGGGATACCTGTTGGCGCTGTTGAATCCGCGGGATGAGCTGTTTGAGCGTGCCCAAGCTTGGGCCTCATCCATTGATGAGCCACTCGTCACGACGGAATACGTTCTTTGCGAGTTGGTTAACGCGCTATCGGACCCAGTGGATCGGCCGAAAGCTCACGCCGCGCTGGCCGATGTTCGTTCATCGGACTACTGGCAACTGGTGTACGCGACGCCTCACTTGTTCTCTGAGGGATTGGCGCTCCACTGCTCGCGCGCAGACAAACATTGGTCGCTTACTGACTGCATTTCGTTCTATCTGATGCAACAGCACGGCCTGCGACGGGCGCTTGCATACGATTACCATTTTGAGCAAGCAGGCTTTGAGGCCATACTGCGACGCGATCCATAATCGCTGTGTCCGAGGCCAGTGCGATGCTCGACGAACAGTATCCCTTCTACCTGGCCAATCGGGCCCAGCAGCCGAATGCCGATTTGGCGGTGGAGGACAAGTTTACGGGCAAGGTCGTCGCGCATGTGGCGCGCGCCGATGCCGGGGTGTTGGATCGAGCGATTGAGGCGGCGGCGTCGGCCGCGGCGCCAATGCGGCGGATGGGGGCCTGGCAGCGAAAAGCGGTGCTCGTGCATTTGCTGCAGCGGTGCCGCGAACGGGCCGACGAGCTGGCGCAGGTATTGGTCATCGAGGCGGGCAAGCCGATCCAGTTCGCGCGGGGCGAGGTCGGCCGGCTCATCGATACGCTCGAAATGGCGGCCGAGGAGTCGACGCGAATCCGCGGCGAGGTGCTGCCGCTGGATGTGACCGAGCGCGCCGGCAACTACCGGGGCATGTGGCAGCGCGTGCCGATCGGGCCGTGCGCCTTCATCACGCCGTGGAACTTCCCGCTTAACCTGGTGGCGCACAAGATCGGGCCGGCGCTGGCCTGCGGCTGCCCGTTCGTGCTGAAGCCGGCCACCGCGACGCCGGTCAGCGCGCTCCTGTTCGGCGAGATGCTGGCCGAAACCGAGCTGCCGGAGGGAGCTTTTTCCATTTTGCCCATGAAGTCCAGCGAATCCGGCGCATTGGTGGAAGACGAGCGGATCAAGAAGCTCAGCTTCACCGGCTCGGCCGCGGTCGGGTGGGACTTGCGCGACCGGGCCCGCAAGAAGCACGTCACGCTGGAGCTGGGCGGCAACGCGGCCGTGGTCGTGCACGACGACGCCGATCTCGACGACGCGGTCGAGCGGTGCGCGTTCGGCGGCTACTACCAGGCCGGCCAGAGCTGCATCAGCGTCCAGCGAATTTACGTGCAGCGCCGTGTCTACGACTCGTTTTGTGATAAGTTCGTCGACGCCGTTCGCAAACTGAAAGCCGGCGACCCGCGCGACGAGCGCACGATCATCGGGCCGATTATCAGCGAAGACGACGCCGAGCGAATCGAAAATACGATTCAGCAAGCGGTGGAGCAGGGGGCCAGGCTATTGTGCGGCGGCTCGCGCGACGGGCGAATGTTGGAACCGGCCGTGCTGGAGGGCGTGCCGCAGGATGCCGAGGCGGCGTGCGAGGAAATCTTCGGCCCGGTGACGATGCTCTACCCATACGCGACGTACGACGAAGCGCTCGCCGCAGTGAACGACAGTCGCTACGGCCTGCAAGCGGGCGTGTTCACGCGCGACATCGGCCGCATCCAACAGGCGTGGGACGAGCTGGCGGTCGGCGGCGTGATGATCAACGAAGTGCCGTCGTTCCGCGTCGAGCATATGCCCTATGGCGGCACGAAGGATAGCGGACTGGGCCGCGAAGGCCTCCGCTGGGCCATCGAGAGCATGACCGAACCGCGGCTGCTGGTGATCCGCACGCCGCAGTAGCATGGCCCCCCGGGCCGTGCGGATCCAGTAGCGCTCTCATTCGAACGGGCCGGGGGCCCATTCTACGTCGCGTTCATGAGTGAATGAGTCAACCCGCAGCCGCTTCGCCGGCGGCCGGGTCGACGCCGCCCGTCCACGGGCCGGCCAGCTTCTGGTACTCGCGCGGGTAAAGCTGGCTGCCGGTGTCGCCGGCCTGCCAGCCTGGAACGTGCTTTGGCGGAGCGGCCTCGTGCGACATCTGCTCCCAGCGTTTGGCCCAGCTCGCGTCCGCATCCCGCACGCTCATCGTTTCGCGGTCGAAGTGGAACACCTTGCCCTGGCGATAGCTCTCCGAGCCGAGCTTGACGATCACCATGGCGGCGGCGCCCAGCTCCGGCGAGCAGTTCGCCTGCTCCGGTTTGCCGGCGATGACCGCGTCGCAGAAGTTTTCGAAGTGAGCGAGCGACGTGTTCTTGACCTGGCCCACGGCGATTCGTTCGTTCTTGATTTTGCTGTTATGGGTAACCTGCGGCCGCTCGGCGACGAAATCGTACCCGTCGAAGCCCTCGCCGTTGCCGAATAAGAATGAGCCGTGGTGGCCGCGGATGACCTGCGGCACGGGCGTCTCTTCGCAGCACATGGTGGCGGTGACGAGCCCCTGCACGCCTTCGGGAAAATCGGCGGCCACGGTGGCCACGTCCGGCACGTCGCGGCCGTCGTACTCCAGGTAGATGCCGCCGGCGCCGACGACGCGGCCGGGGAACCGGAGACCCGTCGCCGCCAGCATTGAAGTGGTGCGGTGCACAAAAAGATCCGTGTACATGCCGGCGCCGAACGGCCAGTAGCACCGCCACTGGGCGAACTTCGCGCGGTCGAACGGCATGTCCGGCGCCAAGGAGAACTCGGTGCCCAGGAACATCGGCCAATCGATGTTCTGCGGCGTCATGTCGCGGGTGAGCTCGTAATAGCGCCACTGGCCGACGTCGGAATTGCGGAAGTACGACGTCTGGTACATCACGACCTTGCCGAGCTGGCCGTCTTGAATCCGTTGCTGCGCGTCCTTCCACACGGGCAACGACGTGGATTGCACGCCCACCTGCATCACCAAGCCGGAAGCCTTCCACGCTTTGTACACCTCGAGGGCCTCTTCGACGCTGTGCGTCATCGGCTTCTCGCAAAAGACGTGCTTGCCGGCCTTGAAGGCGTCGAGCGTCTGCTTGGCGTGCCAATGATCGGGCGTGGAGATGCAAACGGCGTCGATCGAGGCGTCGTTCAAGATGTCGCGGTAGTCGCCGGTCTGCTCCGGTTCGTGCTTGGTCGCACGGCGAACTTTTTCGGCCGTCTCCTTGCGATAGCGGTCGAAGACGTCGCACACCGCGGCGATTTCAACTTTGCCGGTCTTGTTCTGCAGCTCGATGGCCGACGGGATGTGGGCAGACTGCGCGCGGCCGCCGACGCCGATGAAGCCGATCCGCAGCCGGCCGTTCGGGCCGGGGGACGGGGCGGCCTGCGATCGTAAAACGGAGGGAGCCGCCATCGCCACGGCGGTGGCCGCGGCCGAGGTTTTCATGAAGTTTCGCCGAGAATGATTCGAGTTGTCCATCGATTGCACCTGCCCTTGACTGAGTCGCTGGCCGAGGCGGCCGACTCGAATGCCGAGGTCGCAGACCCCGGCCACAAGGATTCATTATGCAACGGCCGGCCGCGGCTCGCAATTCGCCGTATTGCGCAACGGATTTGCGCAGCCCACGGCCGACGTGGCACACAAGTACCTATGGTGTCTCCTTGCCCCTTCCGCTTGGAGCGAAGATAATGGAGATTGCTTGCAACCCCCCCCAGTAACGGCCCAATGTCGCGGTTGTCGGCCGCCGGGCCGTGCCGTGCCCACCACAGTCGACCGGCGAACACTTATGGCCAATCGCTATTTGAACTTGCGACTAGCGCGATCGATTGCGCCCGCCGCCGGTGCGGCGATTGTTCTTGCGGCCCTCGGGCGGCCAGCGGCAGCGGGCGGTCCGCCCGGCTTTAACCGCGATATCCGCCCGATCCTGGCCAACAGTTGTTTCGCCTGTCACGGCCCCGATTCGGGGACGCGCGAAGCCGAGATGCGGCTCGATACTGAAGAGGGCGCCCACGAGTGGGCGGTGATTCCGGGCGATGCCGAATCCAGTGAGGTCATCGCCCGCGTTTCCAGCGACGACGCCGACTTGCGGATGCCGCCGGCGGCGTCCAAAAAGCCGCCGCTGACCGAGATCGAAATCGAGCTGCTGCGGAAATGGATCGACGCCGGCGCCGAATACGAGCCGCATTGGGCGTACATTGCTCCCGAGCGGGCCCCGGTGCCGGAGGTCCATGTAGCCGCGCCAGTCCGAGACGCGGATTCGAGTTTCGGAGAAACTCGGCTACGTGAGTGGCCGCGCAACGCCATCGATCGGTTCTTGCTGGACAGGCTGCAGTCGAAGGGAATCGCGCCGGCGGCGGAAGCCGATCGCACGGTTTTGATTCGCCGGCTTTACTTCGACCTGACCGGCCTGCCGCCCACGCCGGCCGACATTGACGAATTCCTCCGCGACGGTCGGCCCGACGCCTACGAGCAGCTCGTCGATCGGCTCCTGGCATCGCCGGCCTTCGGCGAACGGATGGCTACTTGGTGGTTCGACCTCGTCCGCTTCGCCACGACCGTCGGCTATCACGGCGACCAGGACCATCGCATCACGCCATACCGCGACTACGTGATTAAGAGCTTCAAGGACAATCTGCCGTTCGACCAGTTCACGATCGAGCAGCTCGCCGGCGACTTGCTGCCG
>CAZHIV010000160.1:0-18365 GCA_964532675.1 uncultured Planctomycetaceae bacterium | reverse complement strand
GAATCCGAAAGCCGATAATTCGCGCGTGCTACAAGAATACAGCCCGGATATGCGGCGGCTGATTAAGCGCGGAATTAAGAATACCGTGCGGCCGTCCGGCCACAATATCAAAGGCACGTTCGCGGCCGACAAGGGCGGCTCGATTCCGCCGAATCTAATCGAGTGTGGCAACAACGAAAGTAATAGCTACTACATCAAAGAATCAAAGCGGCGCGGTCACAAGATTCATCCGGCTCGATTCCCCGCAGCCCTGCCGACTTTCTTTATCAAGCTGCTGACGGAGCCGGGCGACACCGTGCTAGACCCGTTCGCCGGCTCGAATACCACGGGCTGGGTTGCCGAGTCACTTGGCCGCAAGTGGATTGCCGTCGAAAAGAATCGCGAGTACGCGAAGGATTCGCAGTTGAGATTCCACGATAAGCTAGGCGAACCAATAACGAACGGGCAGAAGGCGCTATTCTGAGCGTATCAACAGCCGCCTAGACCCGTCGTCGCAATTCCTGGGGCATCCTAGGGCTGCCGTTTTGGCAAAACGTCACTGTGCCTCGTCCGAATCCAGTTCTGCAATGCCATCGACAATATGGTCTATAACATCGTCGAACGAATCCAGATTCTCCATTTCGGAACAAACGCGCACTGCATTGATTTTACCGCCGGCCATAATTTCGCAGACACACCCGCAATCGAGTTCCCTGACGCCGGGCGAATCTAAGTTGCTAATCTTTCGCATCCAGTAATCGAGTGGTTGCCCTTGCATGGCGTACTCAATTTCGGCGTTCCACATTTCCTGTTTTTGTTCGGGAGTTGGGTCGTCTAATAGTTGATACCATGCGCAGGTTGCGTCATATCGTTCTTTCAGTTCCCTCAGTTCTTCGTCGCTTGGCTTGTCTGACATGGCTTAGCCCTTGGCTTGTTCGCGTTGCTTGCCTAGTGAGGGATTGTGGCTCTCGGCAGCACCAGCGAAGATAGCCGCCAGTCTAGCGGAGTGGGTAGGCCGGTCAAGTGTTTCGGACGACAAACGAAAACGCCCGACGCCGCAATCAGCGGAGCCGGGCGATTCCTAATGTCTCGCGCGATCTAGGTCCAAGTTAGGGACTTCGCAAACATCTCGCTAATCTTAAATCCCTTTTGATTCAAACAGATTGCGAGCCGATGTAGTAACACCTGAATCTCGGTTGCTTCGTGAATCAGACTACTGAGAGCCTGAGCGCTTACATCAATTGTCTGTGCGTATGATCCGTCCCTTTGGCTGACTGCCAATCTCAAAGCCATAGCATGAAATGTCTCATCCGCTTCATCGTAGTCGTAGTTTAGATGCCATTCGGAATGAAGGAGACCGTTTCTCTGCTCTGCCAATGATTGTATGCGGGACAAAAGGGTTTTTAAGCAAAGCTTGTCGTCTTCATCTAGGCTTCTCATTTCCGCGCATACTGCGCCAAGTGTCTCTCTGAGCGCCGCCGCACCCTCGCCATGAATTACGGCCTGACAAAGTCCCTGATTCTTTAACCCTTCCTTCCTGAACGCGCAGAGTAAGCAGCTACGCATTCCAGCGCAGACGCGCTCGAAAGAAACAACGAATTTGCCCAGCTCCGTAAGTAGAGCAGTTGCCTGCTTTTCATGGTCTTCCGACTGATACTCGTAAAACATGACGACTTTCGACCCTTCCTAACGAATGCAAATGCGAGTCCCGTGACGTTGATGACGGCGGCAGTGAGCAGATTACCAGACATTGTAGCCGTTTGAAGGTTCGTCAGGCGCAAACTAAAACGCCCGGCCATCATGCGACAGCCGGGCGCATTCAATTAGATTCGTTCCAGAGTTGCGGCTAATTTGCTGACCGCGTTCTGCACTTGTGGAATCGACTTCTCAGCCTCCGCAATAATTGCATCGCGCAGTTTCTCGATATGGTCGATCAACTCGACGCGCTCCGAGACTGCGCATTCATGGATTGGCTTCCAGGATTGGGGACCGTCTTCGTCAGTGCGATAGTAGCCGTGGCAGATACGCCACTCGCCACGAAACTTAATCAGGCCGAGACAAGCACGATACTCATCGCTGTCGCCCGATATACGGTACTCGGCCCAACATTCCCTTGGCGGTACGAGTGCGCACAACTTCTGTGTCACGTGCGCCCAATAATTGTTAAGCTCGCCGTAGAGTTGGCCAAGCTTTTCGCCAACGTCTTGCTGGCGTCTCTCTTTTGAAGCCGTAGCAGCGTTGGCTATCGCAGCTTCTCTCAGTAGATCGGCGGCACGCGGCCGCGCAGGCTTTCCGTTCGATGTCATGGCGACATCCTTTCAAATTAAGGCAAGGTAATGTAAACGACACTCGACCCGCTTGGCTTCCGCCAAGGTTTTGTCGGTCGAATCAGATTCCGCTGACGGCCGGATTATATTACGGGGCATCGCCCATTGTCTATGGTTGTTTCTGCCAACGAAAACGCCCGGCGCTTAACAGCCGGGCGTTTGCAGCGTTGAGTCAGTGAGTCTGGCGGTTAGAGCGTGCGCCGCTACAATCGGCACAAGCGGCCGGCGCAAGACCGGTCATGCGCGGCATGATCGGCGCGGCCGCGACGCTAAGAGAGCAAAGGGGACACCATTGATATTGGCAACCCGCGTCCGGGTGCGTCCGACGATGCGCAGTGGATCACGGGGCAGAGCGTCCACTCGCGCGGCGGCGCTTGAGCCGGCGCAGGCGACAACGGCTGATTATCCGTCGTCAGTCGCTCGCCACGAGCTCGACCAGCTCGATCTCGAACGTCAACTCCTTGCCGGCCAGCGGGTGATTCGCATCGAGCTTGACCGCGGCGTCCGTCGTTTCGACGACGACCGCGGGTACGGCCTGGCCGGCCGTCGTTTGCACCTGCAGCTCCTGGCCGACCTCGGGAGCAATATCGGGCGGAATGCGATCGCGCGCAAACTCCACGACGAGCTCGTCTCGATGCGGTCCGTAGGCGTCTTCCGCGGGGATCTTGGCCGTCTTCGTCTGGCCCGGGCTCATGCCGGCGACGGCCTTGTCGAAGCCGGGGATCACCCGCCGTTCGCCGACAACGAATTGAATGGGATCGCGATCCTTCGACGAATCGAAAACCGAGCCGTCGGCGAGTTTTCCGGTGTAGTGCACGGCGACCGTGTCGCCAGCTTTTGCGGTGGATGGCATGTCGTTACTCCTTCGTGGTCAGATTCCCAAATCAGAAAATGTGGCTTGTTCGCGAGTAGGAAACGCTCAACCGGAGTGCTCCGGCCGGACGTCGAGCACGGCGAATTTGATGGGGCCGGTGGGGCCGTTGACGGTGACCTCGTCGCCCGGCTGGGCGCCGAGCAGGGCCTGCCCCATGGCGTTGTCCGGCGCGACCTGGTTGTCCTTTGGTTTCGTGATGGTGCCCAGGCGAAAAACTTCTTCTTCATCCATGCCTTCCTCTTTCACCTTGACCACCGATCCGATCGTGGCCGTCGGTTGACTTTTGGAATCGTTCATCGCTGTCCTCCAACTGGTCGCGTCGTGGGCACCGGGCCCTTTGCAAATTAAGGTCCCCTTTTGCCGGAAGGAAACCTGGCGAGCTTCTATCGCGGCGCATGGCGGAGGTCCCGCTCGGCAAGCGAGGCCGACTGCCGGATAGACCCAAGAGACCGGTTCGAGCCGGTCGTATCACGCCCCCAGCGGAGGATCGCTATCGCTCTTCCCGGCCACCAGATGCTGCTCGGGCGTCAGCACGGTGAGCCGCGTCGGCCGGGTTTTGGTGAACGCAAACATTGGAAGAAGCAGCCAAACTCTGGTGAGGATTCGATAGGCCGGAGACCCGACGCCGCGCCCGGCCGGCCAGAGCGTGCGGGCATGCGCGCCATTATACCGGCCGCAAGCGGCCCGTACAGGCGAGAGCGAGCAAAAACAGCGTCAAAACCCATCGTCGCGCGGCCACGGCCGCCGACTTCTCGGAGACTTCGCCCGGTCGATCCGCCGGGGCAGCCGGCGGATTAATTTCCCAATTGGTCCGCCAGTTCCGCCGCGTGGTAGATCTTGCGGAGCGAGGCGCGGACCGCGCCGCTAGGCACGCTGATAGCACGAGCGAGATCGTCGCTGTAGAAGTAGAAGTACGACGCGGCGAGGCCCGGAATGTTGCTGTCGTCCGACCACTCTAGAATCCTCATGGTGGCCGCGTGTCGGTTCGACTCGCGGCATCGAGGGTTGGTTGTTTGCTCGGCAACCGTTCGAGCTTGAGGTGGCAATACCAGACCTCGCTGCCGTGATCGGTCAACATAATTTTCCCGTAATGGTTCTCGCCAAATCGTTGAAGTTCGACAAACTTGCTGGCGGCCACCCGGGCGCGCCAGTCGTCGTCGCCGACGGTCGCCGACACGACAAGCCGGCCGTTCAGCCAATGCTGGATCGTATCGCCGCGCACGACGATCCGGCCCGAATTGAACTCGCCGGCCGGCCGCAGATGCTTTTCGCGGTTCGGTTCATACAGATCGTACAGCGCGCCCGTGCTGTGCCGCGACGAAGGATCTTTGCGATAGCCGTGGTCGTCCAGAATCTGGTATTCGCAACCGTACCATTTGCCCGAATAGCTTCGGACCCGGTATTTCACGCCGCTGTTGCCGCGTGGAGCGATCTTCCACTCAAACGACAAGATGAAATCGCCGAACTCGCCGGCGGTGATGATGTGCCCGGCATGCGCCTGGCTCGGGTCCAGCCGGATCATCCCGTCGACGACTTCCCAACCGGCTCGAATCGGGCGGCCGTCCAGCGTGGTCCAGCCTTGCAGCGTGGCGCCGTCGAACAAAGGCGCGTCGATGCGCGGCGCATCGTCCGCCATCGCCCCCGCGCAAGCCAGCGACAGCAAAGCCAATGCCGTTCGGCACGCCGACGCGGCCTGGCGGGCTATCGAGAACACAACCCGCGGCGGGCGCCGGCGAGGAACCGGATTGCCCCGCCGACGCCATATCATGGATGCCCCTTCGAAGAACTCGTAGCAACAGCAAATACGATCGGCCGGCGGCGTTCCTTCGCTGCAAACGTCCCTCCCATCGATTCAATTTTCGCGGTGTCGTGCAGCGCCGGCCGAGACGTGATTATGCCGTGCAGCGGGGCGCCTCGCAACCACCTAGAGCGAGTCGCTCTGACATGTGTCGGACAATCCCACAGTTTTCGCGATGAATCCGACGAAACAACGGCGACGCATTTAGTGAAATTGCTCTAAACCATTGAATTTCCGCGCATTGCTAGCGCGCCGCGTGTAGGTGCCATAACCACTGCTTTGAGCGGCCATGCTTGCGTCATCATTGCTCGCCACCGGCCACGTTTTAACGAAAGTGATCGCTCAGTGCCGTCTGTGCGGCAAAATGGCCGCACATCCCGTGGACCCCGCCGCCGGGCGGCGTCGACGACGAGCCGATGTAGATTCGTGCGGAGAGGGGGACAGGCACATTTTGCTCCGAAGACTCCGCAAAATGAGCCAGTCCCCGACGGTTCTGGGCTCTTAGTCGCTTGCGACTCAGTGCCCAAGCCGCCAATCGGCAAACGCGCCACCGCCTCCAGAGTCATTGCCCAAACCACCTCGGGTGATCCCATGCTCTCCGCACGCAACCAGCTCGAAGGCACTGTCAAGGAAGTCAAACTCGGCAATGTCATGGCCGAGGTAGTCGTCTCCGTGGGCGACATAGAAATCACGGCCGCCATTACGCGCAATTCTGCCGAACGCCTCGATCTCAAGCACGGCGATACGGTCACGGCCGTCATCAAATCGACCGACGTTCTGATCGATAAATGACGGGCCGGTCCGGCTCCGCGGCGGCGCCGTTCCCACGTCCTGTCGTGCTGGATTTACCGCAGGGACAGCCTGCGCAAAGCGGTGCAGCCGGCTTTCCAAAGCCTATCCCAGGCGCATTTCGCAAAGTCGTTACTACCGACATGCAGCGACCTGGCCCGGTTTTCCCGGATATAACGGCCTCGACTGTAGCAGTTCTTTCGGTCTCTTCGGCTGTTCGATTTGGAGCGCCGCCCCAGCCGGCCAAATCACTCTGCGCGGCCGGTTCCAGAGTAGTGAAGCAACAGTTCTATTCGATAATTGCGACATGATGATCCTTTCGATAGCACGGCTTCGTTTTTTGGTGGCGGTTGCCCCGCTTGACCATTTGGTGCGAGTCTTGACTCGTAAACGAATTCCAATGAGAACTCTCGCTCTGACACTTAATCCTGTCGTGTATGGCGGTTGCCTGGCGCTCGGCCTGTCGCTGCTTCCTTCGGCGGCGAGCATAGCGGCCGACGACGCCCAAGCGTTCCGCGCAGCCGCCGATCCCCAATCGCGGCGCAACGTGCAGGCAATCGCGTTGCCCAACACGACCGTCGACGGGCAAACCTCCTGGATCCTCGAACCCGACGTGCCGCGGATCCCGAACATCCCCGGCCTGGCTCGCGGGCTGCCGCCGCACGTCGACCGGCGACTGAGCTATGCGTTCGACCTCGCCCAGCGCGGCGCGACTTTTTCCGCCCATGCCGAGTTCCGCGCCGTGTTGAACCTGTGCGCCTTGGAGTTGGACGCCCGCGAGGGCGGCACTACCCGTCGCGAAGCGCTCTACCAGGCCTGGCGGGCCGTGGACGAGGCCGACGATTTCAACGGGGCCCGTACCGAGTTGTGGGACGCCGAGGACATCCGCAAAGAAACCGCCGGCCACGAAACGCCCGTCTTGCAACAAACCGCGAACCAGGCGGCCGATTCGATCCAGGCAGTCCAAGCTTACTATGCGTTTGCCCAGCAGCGGTTCACCGACGCCTGCCGCGGACTGCCGGGGGCCTCGCTTGCCTTCTACGGATTGGGTCGCACGCTCGTGGTGCCGGGCACGCAGGTCGCGCAGGCCGCGGGAAAGGCCGCCCTCCTGCAACGCGTGGCACTGGCGCTCGCGCCGCAGAACGTGCTGGCCGGCAACGAGCTGGGCGTGCTGCTGGCCGAACACGGACAGTTGGACGACGCGCAGCGACTGTTTCAACAATGCCTGGCCACGAACCCGACGCCCGAAACCTGGCGGAATCTCGGAGTGGTATCCGCGCGCCAAGGAGATCGCACCGCGAGCCAGGCCGCGTTCGACTCTGCCGACGCGCTGGCCGCCAAGCATGCCGCCTCGCGACGCCGACCGCCTCGCGACGACTCGGTGGAAGCCGCCGATTCGACTGAGGGCAAGCAAGGGCTTTTTGAGAGGTTCGATCTGACCAAGTTGCGCGTTCCCTTTTGGCGGTAGTTCGTCCTCGACGCGAATCTCACGATAGTTATTCATCCTCTTACCGAGCGGTTGTTGTCATGGAAGATCAATTACTACACACGGCCGTTCGGCTCGCAATTGAAGCCCGCCGGCTTGCATTTGCCTGCGCCATCTTGGCGCTGTGCCTGGAACCGGCCCGGGCCCAATCGTCGCTCCGCGTGGTCAGCGCTCCGGAACAGCAAGCGCCGGCCCGCGCCGACGGCGCGAGCATCGAGGCATATGCGACCGGGTCTCCGGATTTATTCTCGCACTTATCCGCCGCAACGGCAGATCGCCCGGCGACACAGCAGGCACAACCAAAGTCACAACCGGCGCCGTCCACGACGATCCGATTTGCCGACGCCCCCTTGCCGGATATCACGCCGATCGGGAGCAAGCCGCGGGCCGCCGCAGTCCAGCCGCCTCTGAACGTGGACAACTATCGATTTGCAGCCGCCATTCGTCACCGCGTAACCCCGCCGTCGCCGGCAGCGGCCGAGCCATTCGAATCCGAGCAAATTGAGCCCCGCCCGATTCCGCTCGTTCAGAGCGAGCGCCGCGAGACGCCGCCGGCCCCGGCGCCGCGATTGATCAAGCTGGATCGAGCCCCCGTTTCAAACGTCACCGAGTCCGGCGCCGCGCCCGGGCACGAGCGGGCGCAGCCGGAAACGATTGCCGCCGCGCCGACGCGCATCGAACTCCAACCGCCCAGCCGGCTTCGCGCTCCGAGTAAACCAGTCACCGCGAACATCGCCGCGGCCGCACCGAGGCCGTTGGCGATGCCGGTCGTAATATCATCCCAGCCGGAGCCCGCGCCGGCTCCGCCAGCGGCGCGGGAGCCGTATCTGGGCGATGCCCTATCGGCCGCGGCGCCCTATTGCGACGACAATCGCTACGCGGAGTCGTGCCCGTATCTTCCCTGGCAATCCGGCACGCGGGCGATCTGCGGCGTCGACTGCGGACCGTACGGCGCGCCTTGCAGCGAAAGCTGGCAAGACTCGCGGTGGATTCCCTGGTCGCTGCTGGGCCCCGGCGAGTACGTCGGCCCGCCGCGACCCGAGCACGTGCCCGCCTATTACCTCCGCGTCAACGACTTGATCACGCTCACGTACATCGTCTCGCGGCAAAAGCAGGCCGATCGGTACCACATCGGCGTCGGCGACCGGCTGCGGATCGAATCCAGCTTCGACGAGTCGCTGGACCGCGAGCTCGAAGTGCAGCCGGACGGCGACATCCATCTCCCGCTGATCGGCGACGTGCCGGCTGCCGGGAAGACCATCCAGGAGCTGCGCGACGATTTGATCCGCCGCTTCGGCCGGATCGAACGCGACCCGGTGATCACCGTCACGCCGCTGGGGTTCAACACCGGCCTGCAGGAAATCCTCAACGCGGTGACGTCGCAATCCCGCTTGTCGGGCCAGGCCATCGACTTGCGCGTCACACCGGAGGGGACCATCCAGCCGCCGGGGCTTGGCTCGGTGTATGTGCAGGGGTTGGCCATCGAGGAGCTGCGTAGCGAGTTGGAGGCCCGTTACAGGGAAATGTTTGGCCCCGGGCTGCTCGTGGCGCCGGCCCTTTCCGAGCGGGCCACCAGCTACGTGTTCCTCGGCGGAGAAGTGGTCAACCCCGGCCGCTACACGCTGGAAGGCCCCACGACCGTGATGCAGGCGATCACCCTGGCCGGCGGCTGGAACAACGGCGGCAACATGCGCGAGGTCGTCGTCTTCCGTCGCGACGAGAACTGGTGCCTCAAGGCCACGAAGATAAACGTCCATCGCCCGCTCTACGGCAACGATCCTTGTCCGGTCAACGACGTCTGGCTCCGCGACAACGACCTCGTGATCGTGCCCAAGACGAGAATCCTTTGCGCGGCCGACGTCATCGAGCTGTACTTCACCCGTGGCGTATACGCCGTGTTCCCGATCACCTTCGTGAAAGACTTCTCCACGGGAAGCACGATGGCGGTCCCCATCCCGTAGCCGGATCGCGTCGCCATCCTTTCACGCGGCCCTGCCGCACGCTAAAATCCGTGCTGTCGTTCCTCGCAACCCAGCGACGGACGCGACCACGTGATAGGGGTGCGCCAATGCCGACCATCGAAACCCAAAAGTGCGACCGGCGGACGGCCCTGGGCCTCATCGGGGCCGCCGCGTGCGGCTCGCTGTGGCCGTCTCGCACGCTGGCCGAGGCCCTGCCGATCGAGCCCGGCTCCTGGACGCTGGTGCTGCTGCCCGATACGCAGGTTTACGCGCGGCTCTACCCGCAGCATTTCGACGCGCAGACGCGGTGGATCGTCCAGCATGTGCGCTCGCACAATATCCGCTGCGTGTTGCACGAAGGCGATATCACCGACAACAACGTGGTGCCGCAGTGGGACAACGCCCTGCGGTCGATCAAGGCACTCGACGGCGTCGTGCCCTATGCCCTGGCGCCGGGCAACCACGACTACGGGCCGAACGGCAACGGGGCCGACCGCCACAGCCGGTTCAACGACGCCGCCTATTTCGGCCCCGGCTCCGCTTACGCCGCCCAGCCGAGCGCCGGCGGCTTCTTCGAGCCCGACAAGACGGACAACGCGTATCACACGTTCCGCGCGGGCGACGGCGACTGGCTGGTGCTGGCCCTGGAATGGGCGCCGCGGGATGAAGTCGTCGCGTGGGCCAACGAGATCGTCGCAGCGCATCCGCGTCACCTGGCCATGCTGGTGACGCACGCCTACATGTACAACGACGACACCCGCTACGACTGGGCCGCCAAGGGCGCCGCTCAAAAGTGGAACCCACATTCGTACGGCGTCGCGAAGCTACCGGCTGCGACCGTCAACGACGGGCAGCAGCTGTGGGACAAGCTCGTCTCGCGGCACGCGAATTTCCGGTTCACGTTCAACGGCCACGTACTGGGCGACGGCACCGGCTTTTTGAGCAGCACCGGCAAGCACGGCAACGTCGTGCACCAGATGCTGGCCAATTACCAGTTCAACACCGAAGGCGGGCAGGGCGACATGCGGCTGCTCGAATTCAAGGCCGGCGGCAACACGGTCGCCGTGCGCACCTATTCGCCGGTGCTCGATCGGTACGACACCGCGCCAGACCAGCAGATGACGCTGACGATGGGCGGCTAGGGAGGACCGCGCGGCGAATGAGCCGATGCGGAGCGCGGCTGTCAGCTATCAGCCGTCAGCTTTCAGCCAGAGAAGGTTCATTCGCTGCGCCGGGGGTCAAACAGGCCAACTCCCGTCGGCTATTTTTCGAAATGTCAAAGAGCGAACGCCGCGACGCAGCGTGACTTCCTAATAAATTGAACCGCCAAGACCGCGAAGGCGCCAAGTAAGACAGAAGAACCAAGTTTTAAATCTGTAGGGAACGCCCTCCGCGGCGTTCCGTGTTTTCCTGGCCGACGGAACGGCACTGAGGCCGTTCCCTACGGACGGAACGGCACGGAGGCCGTTCCCTACAGCACAGCGTCGGGTGGCTGGGGCGGAGGCTTTGCGACGCCCCAGATGCTTGCATCCTGGGGCATCGAATCCTCCGCCCCAGCCACCCGATTGAATCAATTCCCGGACACCCTCATTTATCTGCAAAAAGACTCGCGCTGGTTTGGCGGCGGGCAACTGCTGTTCAGCGGGCGACCATCTCCATGTGCGCTCTAGCGGGTCGGTCCAAAACGTCGCAGGTCGTTGCCGCGCTCTATTTCGTTTGGCCATAAGCACTTCGCGAGCTGCATTGCGCGGGCGGCACGGCGGTTGCTTGGCTCGATTCGCGGGAGGGAAACCGGAACGGGGAAGGAGCGTGTGGCATGCGATTCGCAACGACGAGGGAAATCGAGTATTTGAATTCGATGGACGGCCAGGGCGAAGATGCGAATCTCGTCCGCGAAATGGCCCGACGGCTCGACGCCTTGCGGCGTTACGACCAGTACGTCCGCGAGGCCGACTGGCGTCCGCGTCGGCCGCGAGGCCGCAAGCGGAACCAGCGGTTCGATTGAGGACTGCGCGGCGAATGAACCGATGCGGATCGCGGCTGTCAGCCGTCAGCTTTCAGCCAGAAAAGTGAATCTCGGTGTGCTTACTTGGCGCACTCCGCGTTCTTGGCGGTTCATTTTGTTGGCCGCTACGATAATCTACTCAACGTCAGAAGAGTTCGAAAGGAGCATTGCGATGAATTGGGACACAGCCAAAGGCCAGTGGAAGCAATTCCGGGGCAAAGTGAAGGAACAGTGGGGCAAGCTGACCGACGACGACCTCGACCAGATCGAGGGCAAGCGGGATCAGCTGCTTGGCGCGGTGCAGAAGCGCTACGGCGTGGCTCGCGACGAAGCGGAAGAGCAGGTCCGCAAGTTCGAAACCAGCGCGGCCGATTAGCGCGGTTTCCTTATTCGTGAGCAGGCAGCATCTGCTCCGGCGACCCGTTGGGATCGCGGCTATTGGCTACATGAAATTGAAACCGCGCTAGTGTTGATGAGCTAACGCCGCGTTGAAACCATCCTACAACCGCGGCGGCCAGGGATCGCCAGTCAGGTGGCTTCGCCTTGGCTCCGGGCTAAACGACCCAAGGCGGAACATTTTCAAAGCGATCGCCAATGGTGCTTTGCTTTGCGCACTCGGCGTTCTTGGCGGTTCGTTTTATTGCCCGCCTTCTACGCTTTCGCTAGGGCCCAGTCGTGTCGACCGGCTGCTCCGCGGGGGGCGTGTCGGCCGGTTCCTCGGAGAGCTCTTCTTCCGCATCGTGCAGCAGCTCGGAGCCGCTTTGCATCATCTGGCCGGTGTCTTCCCGGATCTCTTCCGTCTCCAGGTTGATGCTCGAGCGGTCGGTGTCGCTGCTGAACGTGATCCAGCCAGCCACGGCCAACAGGGCCGCGATGGCTGCCAAGATGATCAATCCGCGCATGGGTTGTGCTCCTTTCAAAAAGCATGACTTCGCGTCTGGCGGGTGAATAAAGCAATCGTCGTGCCGCCCGGCAAACCGACAGAGCGCGGAGTCACGCTCCGACTGACGCCAGTTTGACCAGTCGGGACGCAGGGGGACCGACAAATTGTCCGCCCACAGCCGTTTATCCGCGTTATTTGCATCGAACTGCTGCGGCTCGCCCCGTGGGGCGCTTCCGGCATGCCAGTTGCGAGTGCTATCCCTCAGGAAAAAGGCACGTGCTTTTGCCGACCGTACCAAACAGGATTTCGTCGAGTAGAGCACGGATTAACGCTAAGACACAGGCAACGGAAAGAGAGGGTGTAACATGTTAAGCTGGGCATTGACTTTCCTGGTGATCGCTTTGATCGCCGCGGTACTAGGCTTTGGAACACTATCAGGCACGGCGATGTACATCGCACAGGTGTTGTTTTTCGTGTTCCTGGTGTTGTTCGTCATCAGCCTGATTGTTCCGCGGTTTCGGCCGCCAGTTGCGTAAGTAGCTGAGCGGCTTGATGTCCTGGGAACCAGGGCATTACGATCAGGCCGATCACACAAAGGCCCGGTGGAGAATTTACTCCGCCGGGCTCTTTTTATGCGCACGGCGGGCGCCTCGCTTCAGGGGCGGAGGAGTGTAGGGTAGGGGGAGCTAAACCGCAATCGCTAATCAGACCGGCTGCAGACTGCGGCTGTTCGTGACCTACAAGGGGCCGCGACTTGCGCAGGGTTTGCTCAATGCGCGTGCGAACTGTACGCCGAGTGTCCACCGTGTGGTGCGGCGTTGGTGGGCAGAATGAAGTTATTCTTCGCCGCAGACGAATTCTGGTTCGAGACAACGGGAATGCCCCAGGCCTTGAGCTTGCGCTGCAGGGTGCGCACCGAAATGCCCAACGTCTTGGCGGCGTGCGTGCGGTTCCCCTGGTGCTGGGCCAGGGCCTGCTCCACGGCGGCCCGTTCCAAGTCTTCGAGCGACGTGCCGGGCGGAATATCGATCGACGGCCCCGACTGTTGATCGGAACCCTCATCCGTGCCCGCCTTTTCGCTGCCGCGGCGTTCGACCAATTGCGAAACGGCCGCCTGCAGTTGTT
Organism: uncultured Planctomycetaceae bacterium; assembly: GCA_964532675.1. GTDB lineage: Bacteria > Planctomycetota > Planctomycetia > Pirellulales > Lacipirellulaceae > JABDGM01. The sequence goes on along the minus strand of CAZHIV010000160.1, from coordinate 5,138 downwards.
CGCGCCCGATCGGCTTGACGAGGCAATCCGCCGCGCCCAGCTTCATCGCCTCCACGGCCGCGTTGACATCGCCGCCGTTGGCGACGGCCAGAACGAGCGTCGGCGGTTGCCGTCCCTGGGTCTTGCGGAGCAAATCAAGACCGTGGGAATGGGCCGATTCGAGCTCGGCCACCACCACATTCACGCCGTTAGCCAACTGCTCCAGGCCTTCGTCCGCGCTCTCCGCTTCGATCACTCGATACTGGTCGGCCAGCATGCGGGCGATAGATCCCGATTCGTCCGAGGCGCGACTCAGCACGAGTACGGTTTGTTCTGAATACATGGCCGATTATCCGTTCCTGAGATTTAACAAGTCCAACACCTCCAAGGCGACGTTCCGCGGTCAAATTTCCGCAAACGGCATACCGCAGAATTTGCCCGGCCCGCTGGATTCGGGAAATCGTTGCGCGACAACGACTTGACTGCTTGCGACACGCCTCGGTTGAACGCGCACCGGACACCGTGACGGACTGGCGACCACGCATGCAACCGATTCCCCTGGTTTTGCAGCGATCATGCGGGCCGGGCCCTTGCAGGCGGCCGCAGTATGCGCCGGCACCCGGTTTGCCCACTAACCCCACTGAGGCTGTTCGCCGAATCACTCCTATGGGTACCTGTAGGGAACGGCCTCCGTGCCGTTCCGTCCGTGCCGTTCCGTCCGTGCCCTTTCTGTCCCGCGCGATGCGGAACGCCGCAGAGGAATGCGGAACGCCGCAGAGGAATGCGGAACGCCGCAGAGGGCGTTCCCTACAGACCGATGCCTTTCGCGTTTCGCAAATTCTCGAGGAAGTCGCATGTCGTTCTCCAAATCACAAAAACCCGTTGTTCTGGTTACCGGCAGCTCGGGACTGATCGGTACGCGCCTCGTCGAGACGTTGGCCGCGGACTACACGGTCGTCTGCCTCGATGTAAAGCGTCCGAATTCCAGCCCGGCCGACTCGGAATGGATCGAATGCGACCTGACATCCGACGAAGGCGCCCAGGCCGCGCTGGAGGCGGTTGCGAATCTCGTCGGCCGGAGAATCGCCAGCGTCCTGCACCTGGCCGCGTATTACGATTTCTCCGGCGAGCCGAGCCCGCTTTATAAAAAGCTCACGGTCGACGGCACGCGCCGCCTGCTCGGCGGACTCCAGTCGTTCGACGTCGAGCAGTTCGTCTTCAGCAGCACCCTGCTGGTCATGGAGCCGGTCGACGACGAGCACGAGGTGCTCGATGAATCGTCGGCGACCGAGGGCGAGTGGGACTATCCCAAGTCGAAGCTGGCCGCGGAGCGCGTGATTGCCAAGCATCGCGGCGACATTCGGGCCGTCGTCCTCCGCATCGCGGGCGTGTACAACGAGGATTGCAACTCGATCCCGATCGGCCAGCAGATCAGCCGCATCTACGAGCAGACGATGGAGAGCCACTTCTTTCCCGGCGACTCCGACCACGGCCAGCCGTTCATCCACCTCGACGACCTGGCCGCGTGTTTTCAGCAAGTCGTAGCGCGCCGCGGCGAATTGGAACCGCTGGAGACGTTTCTCATCGCCGAGGACGAGCTGCTCAGCTACGAGCAGCTTCAGGACCGCATTGGCCTGCTGATTCACGGCGAAGAATGGACGACGGTTCGCATCCCCAAGGCGGTGGCCAAGGCCGGCGCCTGGGTGAAGGACCACCTCAGCTCCGAAGGCTCGTTCATCAAGCCGTGGATGGTCAACCTGGCGGACGATCACTACCCGGTCGATATTCGAAGGGCGCGCGAGCGGCTCGGCTGGGAACCGCGGCACAACTTGGGCGACACGCTCGAAGCGATGGTCCGCCGGCTGCAGGAGAATCCCCAGCGATGGTACAAGATCAACAAGCTCGGCGATCCGCCGGCGGACGCGCTGGGCGCGGTCGTGGTCAACCCGGTCTCGCAGCGCCGCTCGCCCAAATGACATGACAAACCACGCTGCCAGGCCGAGTCGACTCGACGTGCCGGTCGCCATGTTCGGCTACAACCCGTCGGCGTGGAGCCAGCGGATTCCGATCTGCGTGCTGGCGATGGTCGCCTTTTTCATCGCGGTCTACATGGCCTTTTATCAATGGCGGCTGATCCCGACCGTGTGGGACCCGGTCTTCGGCGACCAGACGCTGGCCGTGCTCGATTCGGATGTTTCGCACCGCATGAAGGGCTGGTTCGGCGTCCCCGATGCCGCCCTCGGGGCGTTCGCTTACTTGGGCGACGCGATCCTCGGGCTGGCCGGCTCCACTCGCCGCTGGCAATACCGCCCGTGGATGGTCATCCTGTTCGGCATCGACGTGATCCCCCTGGGCATCGTGAGCGCCGTGCTCGTCGTGCTGCAGGGCACGGTCGTCGGCAGCTGGTGCCTTCTGTGCCTGGTGACCGCCGCCATTTCGCTGATCTTGGTGTACTGGGCGTACGACGAGGTGTGGATGTCGCTCGTGTACTTGTGGCGCGTGTGGAAAAGGACGCATAGCGCGTCGGTCGTGTGGCGGGCGTTCTGGGGCCGGCCGTCGGCGGCGGCCGCCGAAGTGGCACGAGAACTCATTGGAGGGAACGCCTGATGTGGGCCCGCGTGGTGGAAACCATGTTCGGCTGCTGGCTGGCGCTGAGCCCGCTTATCTTTCGCGGGGCGGAAGCCCCCGCGACGCTGTGGGCGATCGACCTCGCCGCCGCCGCGCTGGTCGCCGTCTTGGCGCTGGCCAGTTACTGGCCGCCCGCGCGGCACGCCCACTTGGGGCTCATCGGCGTCGGGTTGGCGCTCGTCGCGGTGGGAATGGCGACGGACTACCCACCCGCGCCCGCCGACCAGAATCACATCGTCGTCGGCCTGTTGCTGCTGCTCTTCGCCATCATCCCGAACGAAGCCGCGCAACCGCCCCGCGCCTGGGAGGAATTCGACGAGCGAGGTTGAAGCGCCGGGTGCGGCGTCGCAGCAAGGGTCGATCCGCTCGTATCGCACTCGGCGAGGAACGCCTGCAGCACGGCCGGCTCCACCGGCTTGACAAAGTGGTGATCGAATCCCGCCTCCCGCGTGCGCCGCTTGTCCTCCTCCTGTCCCCAGCCGGTCAGCGCGGCGACGATGGCTTTGCCTCCCCACGGCTGCTGGCGAATCCGCCGCACCGTTTCATAGCCGTCGAGCTTCGGCATGCCGATGTCCAGCAGCACGACATCCGGCCGAAATTCCGCTCCCATCTCCAGCGCGGCCAGGCCGTCGAACACCGTCCGCACGTCGTTGCCAAACGCCTTCAGCAGCATGCCCAGCATTTGGGCGGCGTTTTCGTTGTCGTCGACGACCAGGATGCGGCGCTTGATCGCGCCCGAGATGCTTTGCCCGTTCGACTCGCTCGGCTCCTTCAACAGCCCCATCACGATCGGCAGGCGCACGATGAACTCGCTTCCCCGATCGGGTCCGTCGCTTCGGGCCACGACGGTGCCGCCGTGCATCTCGACAAGCCGCTTGACGAGCGTCAGGCCGATCCCCAATCCGCCGTGCGAGCGTTCGAGTGAACCGTCAACCTGGATGAACATGTCGAAGATCTGCTCGAGCATTTCGGCGGGTATGCCGATGCCGCTGTCCTTGACGGCAATCACGGCCTGGCTGCCGCGCCGCTCGGCGGAGAGCTCGACGTTTCCGCCCCGCGGCATATACTTGGCCGCGTTGTTCAGCAGATTCGAGATGACCTGCGCCAGCCGCGTGGGGTCGGCCTCTAGCACGACCGGCCGCTGCGGCAGCCGGATGCGGAGCTTGTGCCCCAGCTCTTCGATGGCGGGCCGGGCGGTTTCCACCGCGCTCTCGACCACCCGCGCCAGCTCGACGCGGCCCTTGCGGAGCTCGACCGTGCCGCGGGTGATCCGGCTCACGTCCAACAGGTCGTCGATCAATCGCACCATTTGCTGCGACTGCCGGTCGAGCGTCAGCCGCACCTCCTCGATCACCGACCGATCGTCGCCGGCGAGCCGCATCAGCTCCAGGCCGGTGCGAATCGGCGCGAGCGGGTTGCGGAGCTCGTGAGCCAGCAGCGCCAGGAACTCGTCCTTGCGGCGGTCTGCCTCCAACAAAGCGGCCTGGCTTTCGCGCAGCGCTTCCTCTACTTTCTTCCGGTTCGTGATGTCGATCACCGAGCCGATGTAGCCGAGAAACGTGCCGTCGTCTCCGAACCGCGGAACGGCGGCGTCGATCATCCAGTGGTACGCGCCGTCTTTCGACAGCAGCCGGTACTCGTGGCAAAGTTCCTCGTGTCGCGCGTTGGCGTCCAGGAAAGTTGCCCGCGCTGCTTTGCGATCGTCCGGGTGCATTGCCTCGATCCAGCCGAAGCCGAGGCTGGTCTGGGGCGTGCGGCCGGTGAAGTCGTACCACGTTTTGCCGAGGAAGCTGCAGCGGCCATCGGGTTCGGTGACCCAGATCATCACCGGCGCATGATCGGCCATTCGGCGGAACCGCGCCTCGCTTTCCCGCAGCGCGATCTCCGCCATCTTCCGCTGGGTGACGTCGGCACACGTGCCGATGTAACCGACCAGCTCGCCGCTCTCATTCCGCATCGGCACGGCGTTGCCCTGCAGCCAGGTGACCACGCCGTCTGGCCGCAGGAAGCGAAACTCCGTCTGCGAGGCCGCGCCGTGCGACAGCGCCTCGCGCCAGCCTTCCCGCACGCGCTGCCGGTCCTCCGGGTGTACGGCCCGGAGCCAACCGGCGCCGCGGGCCTCGTCCGCCGTCAGACTCGCCATCGCGCACCAGCAGCCGTTGACGAACATGCACTCGCCGCTGGGTCCCGATTGAAAAATGCCCACCGGCGCGTGGCTGGCCAGCGTGCGGAACCGCTGCTCGCTCTCGCGGAGCGATTCCTCGGCCCGCTTGTTGGCCGTGATGTCCATCGTCGCGCCGAGCATCCGCACCGGCCGGCCGCCTTCGCGAATCACCGACGCATTCGTGAACAGCCAGACCACGCCGCCGTCGGGGCGAACCGCCCGAAACTCCAGCTCGTAGGGAACGTCCTCCTCCAGCGCCTGCTGAATGGCCTGAGAAACCCGGGCGCGATCTTGCGGGTGAACCAGCTCCGAAAAGCTTTCCACCGTGGCGGGAAAATCGCGAGGCGTGACGCCGTGGATCGAGTAC
>CAZHIV010000159.1:0-18646 GCA_964532675.1 uncultured Planctomycetaceae bacterium | reverse complement strand
ATTGTTCGATCGCGGCCTCGTCGAACTCGATCCGCACGCGCAGCACCTTGCCGCGCTCGCCCCGATTGATCGCCAGCACGCGATGCGGCGGGATGCGGTGCAGCGGCTCGCGGAAGTCCAGATAATCGTGGAACTGCTGATTCTTCTTCGCATTCTCCTCGATCTTGGCGCTGACCAGCTTGCCCGTCTTGCGATAGACCTTGCGGATCTTCTGGCGCACATCGGCGTTCTCGCTGAACTGCTCCGCCAGAATGTGGCCGGCGCCGAGCAGGGCTGTGGCGGCGTCGGGCACGCCCTTGTCGGGATTGACGAAGTCGGCGGCGCGGGCGTCGAGGTCGGCACACGCCTTGTCTTGAGCGAGGACTTCCTCGGCCAGCGGGCCGAGGCCTGAATCGCGGGCCTTGATCGCGAGCGTCTGCTTCTTCGGCCGGAACGGCAGGTAGAGGTCTTCCAGCCGTTTGACGCTGTCGGCCCGGCCGATCTGTTGGCGGAGCTCATCCGTAAGGGCGTGCTGCGACTCGATCGATCGCAGAATGGTCTGCTTGCGCTCTTCGAGCTGGCGGAGGCGGCCGACGCTGGCGCGAATGGCGAAGATCTGCTGCTCGTCGAGGCCGCCCGTCGCATCGCGGCGATAGCGCGTAATGAACGGTACGGTGTTGCCCTCGTCCAGCAGGGCGACCGTGCGAGCAATCGCGTTTTGATCGATGCCTAACTCACGCGTCAGTCGCGCCAAGTCGATCGCGCTGGCAGGTCCCATGAGATAAGTCGGTTAACAGGATAGTGGAGGCCGGATGCGCGAAGCTGGACGTTTGCGAGCAACCCAAGCTCGTGTATCCGCCATCTGGCGGCGCAAACGCCCGAAATTGTTGTGATTATGCCGCGTGCTGTCAAGTTTCCCAACGGGGCTGTCAGCTATCGGCCAACGGCCCGTCGCACACGGCAATCGTCCTATTTTGACATTTTTCGATAGGTTCGGCCACTTCATTGCCATCACGGCAACCGCATTATGTCAGAAATTGGATGCCGTCGCGAAAATAGATCAAACCGGCAGGGGCCCTACTGCCGATACGGTGAGTACGAGCCAGGGCCATCGTGTTCTGGCGAGGCGCCATGTGCTGCGCACGACGAATTCTATTCCCCCCCAATGGCATGTAAGGAAGCATCCATGGCCCGCACTCAATTGCGCGTCTACCGGGGCCCGGTCGAGCAATCCGCTGCCACCTACTCCGCTGGCAGCTCCGGCCAATCGACGGTCACCGTGAATCTCGACGAAGTGCTGCCGCTGCTGGCCGACGCCGTGGCGAGCCGGCGGACCTGGCTCTCCGACTTCGCCGACGACCAGATCACGATTTCCGCGGACCTGTACGAAGTGCTGCTGGCCTACCAGTACTTCCGCCACCCGGCGGCGTAAGGCCACGGCGCGTCGTGAGTGGCATCGGTGCGCGCCTCACTTCGTCCGCTAGCCGCGACACCGACGGGTCGCCGGCGGAGCTGGCGGAACATGCATGCCAGGCATGCCGACGACCCGTTGGGGTCGCGGCTATTGATGGTTCGCACGTGCAATAGTTCGACGTTAAATCTTGCGCGAGACATCCCTGTGAGCGATAGTGGACTCGAATCGCTCTCCGGCTCGGGCGGCATCGCACCGACCGACCCGGCGCCGTTGGCCGACGCGATGCTGCGGCTGCGAGAAGCGGCCGGCTCGCTGTCCGTCGACCGCACGGATCACCACGACCTGAAGATTCTCAGCCAGACGCTGCGCGAGCTGCGGCGGGCGTTCGCCGTGTTTGCCCCCTATCGGTCGCAGCGCAAGGTGACGGTATTCGGCTCGGCACGCACGCCGCGCGACGCGCCGGCCTATCAGCACGCGGTGCGGCTCGGCGAAATGATGGCCCGCAACGGCTGGTTCGTCGTCACCGGCGCGGCGACCGGCATCATGGAGGCCGGCCACCGCGGCGCCGGCCGCGACCGCTCGATGGGTCTCAACATCATGCTGCCCTTCGAGCAGGAGGCGAACGAAGTCATCCGCGGCGACGACAAGCTCGTGACGATGAAGTACTTCTTCACGCGCAAAATCATGTTCGTCAAGGAGTGCGACGCCGTGGTCTGCCTGCCCGGCGGGTTCGGCACGCTCGACGAGGCCTTCGAAGTGCTGACGCTACTGCAAACGGGCAAGCGCGAAATGATCCCCGTGGTGTTCCTCGATGCGCCGGACGGCACTTTCTGGACTGATTGGCTGGAGTGCATCCGCAAGAACCTGCTGGCCGGCAAGATGATCGCCCCGGAAGACCTCTCGCTGTTTCGCATGACCGACAGCGTGGAAGAAACGGTGGCCGAGATACTGCGCTTCTATCGCGTCTTCCACAGCATGGAGTACGTCCACGGCCGGCTCGTCCTGCGTCTGCACCAGCGGCTAAGCCGCGAGCGGATGGCCTACGTCGAGCGGGAGTTTGCCGATATCCTGGCCGACGGCGGATTCCGCCAGCAGACGGCGATCGCCGGCGAAACGCCCCGGCCCGACCTGGCCGATTTGACGCGGCTGGTGTTCCACTTCAACCGCCGAAGCCTGGGCCGGCTGCGGCAGCTTATCGACGCGATCAATAACGGCCAGTCGCCTTAACGGCGCCTCGGCAGCCGCGACCCCAACCGGTCGCCGCGGGTACTTCCGCTGGGCCAGCGACCCGTTGGGGTCGCGGCTAAATTAGCGATCTGCCTCTCTTACTGCCGTCGCTCCTCAATCGCTCACTTCTCTCATTCTGAAACGGCGGATGTCAGCTTGATGACATCCCTGGCAGAGCTCGGCGTCGCCGAATTGCGACATGCCGGCTGCCATTGCCGCCTTAATTCCTTAGGCAGCCGGGAATTACATCACGTCAGGCGATGATCCGCCGGAGTCGCTGGCATGGAGCGTGCGTTTAGGCACGGCCAGTCCGGACCCAATTCGCCAACATCCACCCCCCCGCACTCGCTTTCCACTGGAGACCCGCCATGAAAACGCTCACCCGCAAATCTGTTGTCACCCTGTCGGCCAGTTTAATCCTCGTCGCGACGGCTGCCCTGTCGGCCGGAGCGGCCCAGCCCAAAGCCCTGCTCGTTGCCCCGGGCCCCGACGATTGCGTTCCCGAGTTCGGCTTCGCAAGCTTCAACATCCACGGCATCGGCGAGCGCGTGACGCACGTCCGATGGGGCAGCCTGGCGTCGCAGCTCGGATTGGAGCCGGGCGATACGATCCTGAGGCTGAACGGCTTCCGGCTCAACTACCACGGTGCGTGGCACGAGGCGCTGCACCACGCCGTCGCCACCGGCGGCTGGGTGCAACTGACGATCCGCGATGTGCGCACCGGCCGGCTGGCCTATCGGCAAACGTTCGTCGGCGACGGCCACGTCGTCGGCCCGATCACGCCCAAGGCCCACGTGAGCAGCTACCCGCCGGTCGGCCAATACAAGCACCATGTCGGCCACCACAAGCATCACGCCGGCCCGATCACGGCCAAGTCGAAGGCCCACGGGCATCACGGCGACGATCTGAACGTGACGATCAAGAAATTGGCGAAGCTGTTCGACTGACGCTGACCTTCGATCAGCCCTGCTAACTGCCGTGCCACCCAGCCCTCGGCCGACCGCCGAGGGCTGGTTTTTTCTTGCGCCCTCGTCCACACGCTCCGCGTGGGGACGCGCTACCGCGACGCTCCGCGTCGCGATGTATATAACACGTGCTCGGAGACAATGACGCAGAGCGTCAGGGTATTGCGTTCCCACGCGGAGCGTGGGAACGAGGTCCTTAGCGGGCACTAAGCTCGTGGACGATGTCGACCAGCGCACGCGCATTGTCGACGGGCGTTTGCGGCAGCACGCCGTGGCCCAGGTTGAAGATGTGACCCGGGCGGCCGGCCGCTTGTTGCAGGATGTCGGCCGCGCGGCGGCGCAGCTCGGCGACGTCGGCCAGCAGCGCCATCGGATCCAAGTTGCCTTGGATGGCGCGCTCCGGGCCGATCATTTGCCAGGCGTCGGCGAGCCGCACGCGCCAATCGGCGCCGATCACCGCGGCTCCGCCTTCGGCCAACAGCGGCAAGAGCTGCGGGTTGCCGGTGGCGAAGCTGATGACCGGCACGCCGGGCGTGATGCCGGCCACGACCTGCCGAACGAACGGCAGCACGAACTGGCGGTAGTCGTCCGGGTTCAAGCAGCCGACCCAACTATCGAACAATTGCACCGCCTGGGCGCCGGCGGCGATTTGAGCATTGAGATACACGACCGCGGCCCGAGCCAGCCGGCCCATCAACGCGTCCCAAGCCGCCGGGTCGCGATACATCAGCGTTTTGGTATGCAGCAAGTCGCGGCTCGCGCCGCCTTCGATGGCGTAGCTGGCCAGCGTAAATGGCGCGCCGGCAAAGCCGATGAGCGGAATCTGAGCGGGCAGGTCCGCGCGCGTTTGCCGCACTGCTTCCATCACGAAGTGGAGCGCATCGGCACTCTCCAACTCCAACACGCGGTCGACGCCGGCTGAGTCGCGGACCGGATTGTGAATGAGCGGACCCTCGCCCTGCGCGAACTCAAGCTCCATACCCATCGGTTCGAGAATCGGCAGTAAATCGGAGAACACGATCGCCGCATCGACGCCGAGCCGCTCGACGGCCGTGCACATGATCTCGCTGCAGAGTTGCGGATTGCGGCACAGCTCGAGAAAACCAAGCTGCTCGCGAAGGCGGCGATACTCGGGCATGTACCGGCCGGCCTGGCGCATCAGCCAGACGGGCGTGTAATCGGTGGGCTCGCGCCGGCAGGCGCGGAGGAACGGTGCATTGCGGAATGCGGATTGCGGATTGCGGATTGGCTCCCTAAATCCGCAATGCGCAATCCGCAATCCGAAATCGCGCAGCTGATTAGCAATCGCCCGTTTTCGAGCCAGCAAACCCGCGGCCTGTGCCGCGGTTTCTGCGACCAGGTGGCCCATCTTCGGGTGCGTCGGCTCCAAGTCGACCGGCAGGTCTTCGTTGTGGAGCATTTCACTGGTGGTGGGACCGATCGATGCGACGACGACGTTGCGAAAACCGGTGCGGACCTCCTCGACCAGCCCCAGCACGTCGGCCAGCTTGAGCAGGTTGTGCACCTGGTTGGCGGAGGTGAACATGGCGACGTCGATTTCGCCGGCGGCGATGCGGCGGATGTTCTGCTCCAGCGGCTCGCAATCTTCCGGCAGGGCCCAGTCGTACACGTGCACGGCGTCGACGGTCGCCCCGCGGGCCTCCAGGCCGGCCAGCAGGCTGCGGTTGGTGACGCCGTATTCCTGCAATCCGACGACCAGGTTCGCCACCGGCAGATTTTCGTCGAGCGTGGTCAGCAATTCGCGCCACGTGTTGGGCTCCGGCACGGTGAGCGTGGGCGCGAGGCCCATTTCCCGCAGGGCGGCCAGCGGCTTGGGGCCCCGGACGACCGACTTGATGTCGCTCACCGCGCCCAAAAAGCGGTCCCGGTCGACGTGCCGCTCGATCTGCTGAACCAAGAGCCGCGTGCCGACGCCGGTCAGAAATATGATCACGTCGATTCGCCCCGTGATCAGCCGGTTGGCGAAATCGATCGCGGCCTGATTACGCTCCCGCGGCACCTCGCGCATCGAAGGACTAACCGCCGGCACGCCGCCGAGCTTCTCGATCAGGCGCGCCATTTCTTCCGCGCGGCGACTTTCGAACGCGGCCACGCGCAAACCGTCAAACTTTGCACCGTCCACGGACACCGAGCTAGCCCTGGTTTCTGAATGCGTCGCCGCTGTGCAATTCGTGCGATTCACAGCAGCGACTTGAATGATAGCACGCGTTATTCTTCAACTTTCTGACGTCACCCAATTCATGCTACGCCGATCGCGGACCACAAGATAGTGGCTCGCCCGGCGCCGAGCGCTTTCATTCGGCGCGCACGCGGCGCGGCGGGGCCAGCGCGGAACGCATTCGAATGAATTCTGCAAGTGGTTAAGGAACACAAAATATGGTGCGGCGACGGCGAAGAAAAAAGTGGCTTGACAGCGGAACTCATTTGCGGAAAATGTGCTGTTGCCGATCCGCGATGTGTGTCGGCACGTGTGGTGTCTGCAGGGGAACTTTTGCGATCGCGCGGCGAAGCTTGCGTCCTGAACTGAAGGGGATGCCTGCATCGGGCCGCGGCGAGGTACGCAAGGCTCGGTTTGGTCAACTGGTTCGCGGTGCGCGCCGAAGTCGCGTTGCGGTATCGCGCGAGGCACGTGGCAGTTTCACCGCATGCGTTTGATTGGCTGCCGTCAGCTGCGAACGGCTGAACATTGCAAAGCATTTCGAGATCAATTCGGGGCATCTGGCCCTGGGCGAAACTTGGGAGGCGCGACTGACGGATCGACGACGGCGCAACAGTCGCGTACCTGGACGTCCCTCCCAATAAATTAAGGCCCGGCCGCGGCCCTTCGATACGGCAGAACGAGCGTGGTTGCTCGTTCTGCCTTTTTTTGTGGACAATGGACGCTGGTGAGTAGGTGAGTAAGAACCTCTAACAAATGGAACCGCCAAGAACGCCAAGGACGCCAAGTAAGACACAAGAACGATGTATTTCTCTTGGCGTTCTTGGCGGTTTCCTTCAAATGTCAGATGCTTTAGGTGAGTAAGTGAGTAGGTCGGCCCATGACTGCTTGTTTGTTGGGGCTGGGATCGAATCTTGGCGATCGGGAGGCGACGCTCGCTGCGGCGCTGCGAGAGATCGACGCCCTGCCCGACGTCCGGCTCGGGCGGCGCAGCGAGTGGCATCGCGCCCCGCCCTTGGGCGGGCCGCCGGGACAGGATGAGTTCCTCAACGCGGTCGCGGTGATCGAAACGACGATCCGGCCGCTGCGGCTCTTGGACGAGCTGCAAGACATCGAGGCGCGGCACGGCCGGCAGCGCGGCGAGCGCTGGGCGCCGCGGACGCTGGATATCGATCTGCTCTTGTATGGAAACGAGGTGGCGGAGACCGAAATGCTCACGTTGCCTCATCCACGTATGTCGTTCCGCCGGTTCGTGCTGAAGCCGGCCGCCGAAGTCGCGCCGCGAATGCTCCATCCCGTGATCGGCTGGCCGGTGGAACGGCTGCTGTTGCATCTGGAAGCGGCCAGCGATCAGCTGGTGATCCTATCGCCCTCCGAATCGCTGCGGACCGAGGTGGCCGCAGGAATTGCGCAGCAGTTCGGCGCCCAGCCGGTGGACCCGCCGCAGTTCGCGACGGCCGAGCAGCACTGGCCACCCGCGGTGTCCACCTGGCTCGACATAAAACCGCGCGCCGTCGCGACGGAACAGGCCCCGAAGAAACGCGCCGGTATTCCCTACGCGGCGGCGGCGTTTCCGAAACTGACGATCCTGCTCGACGGCAAGTCGCCGGCGGCCGGTGCCGTCAAATCGCAATGGTCGGTCGTTGTCCGGCGACCGGGCCGCGGGCCCACGCTGCGCCTGCAAAGCGCCGCGGAGGCGACCGTCCAGGAAGATGTCTTTGCTGCCATCCTCTCGGTGTGGTCCGATCTAGAGCAAGTTTGAATTCAGTGTAGCGTCCGCTTCGTCGATTTCCCCGAGGATTACGAGCACGTGAACGCTACACGTCCGTGCGACACGCACTAGGCCCGGCAAGCGCCAATCGCCTAGAATGAATGGCGTCATCGCCGTCGGCCGTGCCGACCTTACTTTCCGCCTGGCGTCGACCACTCATGCAGCTCAAGGGTTCCACAACGCACAATCGCGGCGCCTCGCCGGCCGGCGGCACCGCCGTCTTGCCGCGCGTTATCACAGACGGCGATTCGCTGCGCGACGCGGTGCTCGAGGCGCGGCAGGCCGGCCAAACGGTGGGGCTGGTCCCGACCATGGGCGCGCTGCACGAGGGCCACTTGAGCCTGGTCGACGCGGCGCGGGCCGAGTGCGATGTTGCGGTGGTCACGATCTTCGTGAATCCGACGCAGTTCGCGCCGCACGAGGATTTTCGGCGCTACCCGCGCGACCTGGACCGCGACCTGGCGCTGTTGGCCGACCGCGGCTGCGACCTGGTGTTCGCTCCTGCGGAGGACCAGATGTATCGGCCGGGCCACGAGACGTTCATCGACGTCGGCCCGATCGGCCAGGTGCTCGAAGGCGAGTTTCGGCCGACGCATTTTCGCGGCGTGGCCACGGTGGTGATGAAGCTGTTCCAGCTCGCTCCCGCGGACCGGGCCTACTTCGGCCGGAAGGATTATCAGCAGGCGCTCGTCGTGCGGCAAATGGTGGCCGACCTCAATGTGCCGACCGAGGTCCGCGTGTGTCCCATCGTCCGCGAGCCGGACGGGCTGGCAATGAGCTCGCGAAATGCCTATTTGACGGCCGACGAGCGGCAAGGGGCGCTCGTGTTGTACCGCTCACTGCAGTTGGCCGAGAAGCTCGTGGCCGCGGGCGAGCGCGACGTGGCGCGAATTCGCCAGCAGATGCTCCGCGAAATCGAGCGCACCGGCGGCGGCGGCCTGCAGTATCTCGCCTTCCTGGCCGACGGCACCGTGACGCCCGTCGAAACCATCACCCGGCCGACCACGGTGGCCATCGCCGCGGTCGTCGGCAACACGCGGCTGATCGACAATGTTTTGGTGAGTAAGTGAGTAGGTGAGTATGTGAGTAGGTAAGGAGCAAGCAACTTACTCACTTACTCACCTATTCACCTACTCACCTGTTTCCCCCCGCCATGTGCAGTGACCTTCTTCGCATACCGTATGAGTGGGGCGGCGTGCCGATTTTCGGCTTCGGCGTCTTGCTGGCGGTGTGGGCGGTGGTAAGCGCGGCAACGCTCGTCGGGCTCGTGCGCCGCTACGGCTCGAGCGGCGAAACGTGGAGCGCCGTGCCCGTGATGCTGCTCTTCGCCGCCGCGATCGTACTGTTGCCCCGAATTTTCCCCGACGGCCTGCCCATTCGCGGCTACGGCGTAATGCTGTTGGCCGGCATCTCCGCGGGCGTCGGCCTGGCGATGTACCGCGCGCGGCAAAGCGGGCTCGATACCGAGATCATTCTCTCGATGGCCGTGTGGCTGGTCGTCAGCGGGTTCATCGGGGCCCGGCTGTTCTACATCATCGAATACTGGGACGAGAAGTTCGCGGGTAAAAGTCCTCGGGACACGCTGCTCGAAATCTTCAACATTCCCGCCGGCGGGCTGGTGATCTACGGGGCCCTGATCGGCGCGGCCGTCGGCGTCGCGATGTTCGTGCGGAAAGAAAAGCTGCCGCTGCTGGCGATGGCGGACCTCATCGCGCCGAGCCTGTTGGTCGGGCTCGCGCTGGGACGCGTCGGCTGCCTGCTCAACGGCTGCTGCTACGGCGGCCAGACCGACCTGCCGTGGGCCGTGACGTTTCCCCAGTACAGCTCGCCCTTCGAGACGGCCGGCTCCCAAACGGCGCAGCGATTCAGCCCGCCGTATGCCGATCAGGCATCGCGCGGCGAGCTGCACGGCTTTCGGCTGGAGTCTCGCGATGAGGCGCCCGCCGTCGTCACCCGCGTCGAGCCGGGTTCGCCGGCCGACGCGGCCGGTCTCGAGGTGGGCGATGCGATCGAGGCCGTCGACGGCGAGCCGATCGAATCGTCGGCCCAGGCGAAGGACCTCGTCTTCCGCGACTTCTTATTCGAGCGACCGGTGCAGCTAAAAACTGCCGGGGGCGAAGTGGTCGAGATCGCGGCCGTCGCGCCGCCCGCGCGGAGCCGGCCGGTCCATCCGACGCAACTCTATAGCGCGATCGACGCCGGGTTGCTGTGCTGGTTTCTATGGTCGTACTACCCGTTTCGCCGCCGCGACGGCGAGGCCATCGCGCTATTGCTGACGATCCATCCGATCACGCGCTTTCTGCTGGAAATCATCCGTACCGACGAGCCGGCCGTGTTCGGCACCGGGATGAGCATTTCGCAGAATATCAGCCTGCTGCTGCTGGCGGCGGCGGGGCTGCTGTGGTGGTATCTTTCCAGGCAACCGCGCGGCGTGGCTTGGCCGCTGGAGGATGATTCGCCCCAGCCCACCTAGCGGACGGACGAACATGCGAACCCAGCGTGCGTAACGTATTGATGGGCAACAGGTTGCGGTAGTCCCGCCGCCGCGGCCGCCTTTTTTTTCGCAAGACGTAACCTCCGGCCGGCAACTATCTCTACAGCCATGGCCCGCGATGAATCGACCCAGCGGCCGAGCAAGTCCGCGACCAGCGTCGACTGGCCGGCGGTGCTTGCGCAGCACGGTCGCTGGCTGCGGACCATTGTCTGGGCGCGCGTGGCCGACCACGCGGCGGTCGACGACGTGATGCAGGAGGTTGCCACGGCGGCGGTCGAGAAAGGGCAGCAGCTCCGCGATTCGAGCAAGGCAGCGCCTTGGCTGTACCGCGTGGCGGTGGTCGCCGCGCTGCAACACCGGCGGCGGCAGGGCCGACGGCGGAAGCTGGCGGAGCGGCACACGCAGCAATTTCCGCCGCCCGAGTACGACCTCCACGAACCGGATCCGCTGGAGTGGCTGTTGGCCGACGAGCGGAAGGCAATGGTGCGGCAGGCGCTCGAGCGGCTGCCACCGCGGGACGCGGAGTTCCTGCTCCTGAAATACACCGAGGACTGGACGTATCGCCAGTTGGCGGAGCACATGGGATTGAGCACCAGCGCCGTCGAGGCCCGGCTCCACCGGGCGCGGCAAAAAATGCGGCGGGCGCTGGCCCGGCTCGATCCGAGCTTCGCCGCCGCGGCAAGAGAACCTTGAAGACGTTCCGATTTGCGATAAACGTGGGGCGATGAACGAAGAAACCATTCACGACGATATCCTGTTCGATCGGCTGGTCGACGGCGAACTTTCGGATGCCGAGCGGCGCCGCCTGCTGGCGTCGCTGGACGATCGGCCGGATGGCTGGCGGCGCTGCGCACTGGCGTTCCTCGAAGCACAGTCGTGGGGCAGCGACATGGGGCAGCTCGTGCGCGACGAGAAGCCGGCGCCGGTTCGAGCGACCGCAGTCAAGCCGGCGACGTCCGCGCCGGGCGACCGCAGTCCATTGCGACAGGGCCTGGCGTGGCTGGCGATCGCCGCGAGCCTGCTGGTCGCGGTCACTCTGATTCTCAAGCGGCCCGATGACGGGCCGCCGATCGCCACGGCGCCGCCCGAGACCGAAAGCCAGCTTGTCGAATCCGCGCCGCCCGATCGGGCGGTTCCCGACGACGCAATAGCCGACGGCGACGCGCTGACACTTTGGGTGCGCGACGACGCGGGTCGAACCCGCCCCGTGCGAGTGCCGCTCGTGGATGCGGGCAAGCTCGACCGGGAGCTGGGCCTCTCGTTTCAAAGCGCCATTCCCGCGGCGGTCCGCGAGCGCCTGCAGGAGCGCGGCTACGATCTGCAATCGAAGCGGCGATACGCGCCACTGTGGCTGGAAAACGGGCGGCCGATGATCGTGCCGGTGGAAGACACGCAGATCGTGCCGGTGAGTCAATACGTTTATTAGAACCAGTTTCAAAACCATCGATGCTTGCGGCACAGTGGCACAGGCCGCTGGCCTGTGTCACAGTTTTGCAATTTTCCGCACCGGCTAGCAGCCGGTGCCACTAGTTTTGAAACGGGTTCCAGAGTCTTTGACAAATTGAACCGCCAAGCGCAAAGGACGCCAAGAAAGACAAAACCGATCAGCTTCTCTTGGCGAACTCTGCGTACTTGGCGGTTTCATCCATCTTTTTTTTGACAGCCTAAGTTCAGTCGGTTTGGCAAAAGGAGAAGAGAACATGTTAGCGAATCGTTTTCGAGGCGCCGTGGAATGGGCGCTCATGGTGACGCTGGTCTTCGGTGCGGGGGCGATCGCCCAGGCCCAGAACGACGCCGGGGCGGACGGCGGGCCGGTGATTCAGATTGGCAAAGCCGAGGAAAATGCCGGGCCGCAGTTGCCGCCGCCGAACGAAGGCCTCGATTTGCACGACCAGACGCAGTCGCCGGGCGAGCCGGCGGCGCCGCAGTATTGGATCGGCCTGGTGGGCGGGCCCATCGGTAAAAACCATCCGCTCCGCGACCATTTGGACATTCCGGAGAATCAGGGCCTCCTGGTGGCCAACGTCGTGCCCGACAGCCCCGCGGCCAAGGCCGGTTTGAAGCGGAACGACGTCTTGCTCCGCGCCAACGACATCGAGCTGCGCGAGATGCAGGATCTCGTCGAGCTGGTTTTCACCGAAGGCCCTAAGAACGGACAGATCGCCGTCGACGTGCTGCGCCGCGGCCGGCGCGAGACGGTGTACATCAAGCCCGAAGAACGCCCTGCCGCGGCCGCGCAGCCGCAGAGCAACTTCGGACACGCATTCGGCGAAGGCTTTGGCCAAGGTTTCGCCATCCCGGGCGGAATTGAAATTCCGCAGGACCTGCTGCGCGAGTTTGGCGACAATCCGTTCGCGTTCCGCCAATTCGGCCCTGGCGTGATTGTCGGCGGTCGCGGAGCCGCCAGCCTGCCGAACGGCGTCTCGGTGAACATCATCAAGGAAGACAACCAGCCGGCGCGAATCACGGTGCAGCGCGGCGAGGACACCTGGGAGATCGCCGGCGACGACCCGGCGGCGCTCGAACAGTTGCCCGACGACGTGCGCCCGTTCGTCGAGCGGATGCTGAACGGCCGTTCGCTGCAGGGCCTGCGCGGCCCTGGCCAGCCCGTCTTGCCCGAGCTGGGCGAGGGCCGGTTGCGCGAACGGCTGGAGCACATGGAGCGCCGCATGCAGGAGCTGCAAGAGCGGCTGCTCGGCCCGGAGAATCCACCCGTCGGCGAGCCGGAGGTCGACGGCGCGGAAACGAAGTAAACCGCCCGGTCAAAAGCGACTCACCGATGGAAGCGGCGAATCACAGTAGCCCGCAGCGCCAGCAAGGGATTCCCTCGCTCGTGCGTCGGGCTACTGTGGCTACATGATTCAGAAGCCGGGCTATTTTTTTGCGGTGCCCAGCACCTGCTCGTCGGCAACCAGCCGCTTGGCAAGCTGGCCGTAGTCGACGTCCTGGACGGCGATGTCCTGCTCAATCGCCAGCACGGCGGCCGTGGCCGCCGATTGGCCCAGGATCATGAACACGGGCTCCATGCGGATCGAACCGTACGCGATGTGCGAGCTGGAAACGCACACCGGCACCAGCAGGTTGTCGCACTCGGCCAGTTTCGGCACGATCGAGCGGTAGCTGATCGGATACGGCTGGAAGCCGTGAACTTGCACGTCGCCCTCGTTCTGCACGTGGCCTTCGGGGTTGATGTACCGCTGGCAGTTGTGGCTGTCCATGCCGTAGGCGCCCATGCCGACGGAGTTCTGGGCGACTTCGGAACCGCGGCAGTTGTGCTCGGTCATT
This sequence comes from uncultured Planctomycetaceae bacterium, assembly GCA_964532675.1. Classification (GTDB taxonomy): domain Bacteria; phylum Planctomycetota; class Planctomycetia; order Pirellulales; family Lacipirellulaceae; genus JABDGM01. The sequence goes on along the minus strand of CAZHIV010000159.1, from coordinate 5,332 downwards.
GCGTAAGGTCCGATCATCCGCCGCGCTTCGCGCACGTAGAGCTGCGTCGGCCAGTTGTCGTTCTCGACGAACTCATCCTTCGCGAGCCCGAGCCGTTGAAACTCTTCGCGGACCTGTGGCGGCACGCGCCGATGGTTGGCCAGCGTCCACAGCAGGCCTTGCTGATACGACCGGTGGTCGGCGACGATCGCCTCGCGCGAGGCGTAATCGGCATCCGGATAATCGTAGTTGCCGCCGATGTAGTCGGTCGAAAAGGCGTGATTGTTGTTCGTGTCGGTCTTGCGATTGGGCATCCACGTGGGGTGCCAGGGAACGCGGTGATCGCCGGCCTCGAAGTTTCGCAGCAGCAGCTCGTACCGCGACTCGTCGTAGTCGTCGGGCTTGGGCCAGGGGCGGCGATTCTCGGGCACGTCCGTCGTGCAAAGCCGATAGCAGTAGGCCTGCACGCAGCGGTCGCCGCTGCCCTTGGGCGGCAGGCCGTCGGCCTGGATTCCCCACAACAGTCCCGAGGCGGGATCGCCCGGCTTGACGTACGGGTCGACCGGATGGATGAAGCGATGGTTCTTCACGTTCAGCGACGGCTGCACGCCGTTGAGCGTTTCGCCGTACACGTCGTTCGCTTCGCGGCCCACGTGATAGGACACGCCGGCGGCGGCCATGAGATCGCCTTCATACGTGGCGTCGATGAAGACGCGGGCCGCGAACGTGCGGCCCGATTCGGTCGCGATCGACTCGATGCGCGGACCATCTTTCTTCACGCCGTTTTGCCGGTCCAGCCGCTCGCTCATCAGCGGCTCGATCCCGGCTTCGGCCAGCAGCTCGCGAAACACCTGGGCGGCCACGTGCGGCTCGAACGTCCACATCGTATCGTCGGCGGGGTTGTAGCGCACGTTGCGGCCGTTGTACTCGTCGCGCGTTTCGTGGACCCACGCCGTGTCGTCCTGGTAACGCTGCCAGATGCGATGATAGAAATCCCGTGCCAGGCCGCCGATCGCGCCCTTGTTGCCGATATCGGTCGCGCCGAGGCCGCCGGTCGTCAGGCCGCCGAGATGATCCGACGGCTCAATAAGCACGACGCTCTTGCCGCTGCGCTTCGCCTGCACGGCGGCGATGATGCCGCTCGACGTGCCGCCGTAGACGACAACGTCCGCCGTTGTTTCTGCCGACTCGCCGGGCAGCGCGTGGCCGCCGGCCGCCGCCAGCACGACCAGGGTCAAGAGCGGACGCTGGACTAGTTTGGTCATAGGCTTAGAAACTCCAGGGCAGGCACATCGAAGACTCAGCAGCGTGCTATCAATGTGCCCGAAAACGGCCTGCGGCTCCACCCCCCGGCAAGGTCTTTAATGCAGCCCCGCGCGAGCAGTGAAGCTACTCGTCATCGTGAGAGGCGCCGTTGCGGAGCAGGCGGGCGGCCGCTCCGCCGACCACGAGCGCCGCCACGCCGGCGGCGGCCGCTTGAATCCACGGCCGGGCCTTGGACAGGGCCAAGCCCTTGCTGTAGTTGCGGGCCCGCTCGTCGAATCGGCCGTGGGCGCCGAAATCGCCGCCCCCCTCGCCGTCCACGGGCTGCCACAGGTTGTGCGGCCGGTCGGGCGATTCCGGTTCGTCGGTCTGCTGCGAAAGATAGCCGTGCGCGGCCAGATACCGGTCGGCCAGGCCCGGGGCGATCTTGTCGGCCAGAATGGCCTTGGTCGTGGGCAGGCCGACCCACAATTCCCGGCGCCTGTGGCGGGCCGCGAAGTAAATCGCATCGGCCGCCACCTCGGGCTGAAAGATGGGCGGCACCGGCTGCGCCCGCCGCGGCAAGCGCGACTTCACCCACGTGAACTGCGGCGTGTTCACCGCCGGCAGATGCACCTCGGTGACATGCACGCGGCTGCCGTCGTGAAGCAGCTCGCAGCGGAGCGATTCGGTGAAGCCGTTGACGGCGTGCTTCGCAGCGCAGTACGCCGACTGCAGCGGAATGCTGCGATAGGCCAGCGCCGAGCCGACCTGCACGATCGTGCCCGAATCGCGCGGCAACATGCGGCGCAGCGCCGCCAGCGTGCCAAATACGCAGCCCAAATACGTGACGTCGGTGACCCGTTGGAACTCCTCCGGCGTCATCTGCTTGATGGGCGAAAAGACCGAGGCCATCGCGTTGTTCACCCAAACGTCGATCGGCCCCAGCTCGTCTTCGACGCGCTCGGCGGCCGCTTCGACGGCCTCGGCATCGGCAACATCGCACGGCAACACGAGCGGCCGGCCGCCGTGCGCTGCCACCTCACCCGCCGCGGCTTCGAGGCCGTCGCGGCCGCGGGCAATCAGGGCGACGTTCCAACCCTCGGCGGCGAACCGCCTCACCGCGGCCCGGCCCACGCCCGCCGATGCGCCCGTAATGACGACCGTGTTCGTGCGTTTCTTCAGCAGGTTCATGAAAATCGTTCGCTTTCGTATGGATCGCCGCTGGCGCGGCCAGCTTGGCCCCGGAATTGCGCTGCCGCTGTAGCCCCGCGCGCAGCCGTTGTTGCCTCAATTCACTGGTAATCGCAGTGCAAATCCAATGCCGTTGCCACTCGAACAATATGGCTTGATCGGCGACTGCCAGACGCCGCGCTGGTAGCGGTTGCTGCCGGGCGAGTGGCCGCCGGCCCGTATGTCGCACGGCCACAGCGTCGCGAGGAATGAGCAAGTCCTCGTGACGCCTTCGAAGATGACAGGCGCTTTTCGCGTGTCGCTGGCCAAAATTGAGCTTGCAGGCAGCCCAGATTAACGGCGCGCCGAGTCGACGCTGGTCCCGCGCGGGCAGCGGTGAGCCACCGCTGGCCGAGCATTGTCTCAGGTTGTCAAACAGCGAGCGCAGTCTTATGTGCGGCGCGAGTCTATCACAACGGGCGACCGAATTCAGCAACGTTTTTTGGCCGGGGGTGAACTGGAAGCAACTCACCGAGAGGGCCGAATAAATGAGTAATAAACGATTAGCTCTGCCCCTTTTTTGCTTCGCCGGACAACGCCGGTGGCGGAGCGCGGACAGGCGTTATTTAAACCATTTTCCGAGATGCAATCGAATGAATTCCTGACCGGCCGCCGAGGACATATTCTTAGCCGCCTCTCCTTTCAAGCGTGTTCCATAGCGTTTGTTAAACTCCTTGACCGCTTGCTCCAGGCTAACGCCAGTGCACTTTTGCTTAATGACGCCCAGATAGGCAGCGATTTGGCCTCGAAACGAACTATCATCACCGAATAACTTTTTCTGAAGTCTGCTTATCTTCTCTTCTTGCGTTTCCTGGGTGGCGACATCCGGCGGCAATAGCTGAGCCAAAAGCACCTGATAATTCCCGCCGTCAATCACCGAGCCGACGACGACCTTACCGCCGCTCTTTATGCGTACAGGTTTGCCGCCGCTAGCAGCCGCCTGTTGACCGAGTGCGACGGCTGCGTCACTTGTGAATTTCAATCCTTCTGAATAGCGCCAAGACTCCGCATCGTTTACTAAATACACCACGGCAGCATTCTGCAGCCCTAGTTCTTCCGTCGAACTTACGACGCGACAGGCCGCCATCACAGGGGAAACATTCGCGACCTTCGCCAGCCTGGTTAGTCGCTTCGCGTCGATGGGCAAACTATTGCCGATCAAGATATGCAGCTGCTCGTTCGGGATAAGTAGTTCCGATGCAAGCCGATCTGCTTCGCGTTCTTCCGTGTTGTTAGATTGAAAAGGCCTAGCCGTGACATCTGGCGCCGTGCCAAGAATCAAATGGGCAAGTTCATGAGCCAAAGTAAACCGCTGGCGCCATGCCGAAGAGTTTGAACTGACGCGAATGACCGCCCGTTTTGACGACTTTACACACCAGCCATCGATTCCATGTAGCGATGCAGTCACAACTGGAATTTTAAGATGCTTCGCCAGCGATTCTGGACCTTTTGGAAACGCTTTCGCGGTCACACGCAGCGCTTCCTTCCTCGAAATCACAGCTTTGTGCCCTTGAGTGGAGCAATCCCGAGCACGTACTGAATGTCCGCGATGAGATGTTGCTTGGCCGCATCATCCATACTCGACAAATCGCGTTGTCGAAATTTCAACGCCACATCGGGATTCATCTTAAGAAGCCAAAAGACTTGGCGGCCCAGATCATCATCAGGGACGTCGCCGTTGAAGGCCGGCGAATCGAATAGATTACCCGGCAGCGCAACGCGCCCCGTTACGGGCGTTGTATCCCCGCTTAATCTTTTTCGTCGTGCCATCACAATAATCCCCGCTGTTTGAGAATTTTTAGAGCCTCCGATTCAGGAAGCTCATAAACTACATCTCCATCTTTTAGTGTCGTCGTCGGTACAAAACCAAGATTCTCGTAGAACTCGAAATTTGCAATTGGTACCAAGTTTACTCGTCCGCGAAAGCCGAGAGAATAGCTCAAGGCAATAGCGTAATGAATAAGTCCGGTCCCAGCCCCTCGGAATTGAGGTTCTATTACCAGTTTATCACGGTTCCAGGGAGCCGACGCCAATCGGTCGACAAATACGGCCCGTTCCCCCGGGACAATCTGTGACTTGGCGTTTACGCGCAACGCCATGGCGGCTTGGATTTGGGAATCTGAAGTCCTGACGCCAACCGCCCGAAAATAAGGATCATTTTGGTTGTCGGAAATGATTGCTCGCCACTCCCAATGGCTGTCGTCCTCTTCCCTGGCAGTATAATGAGTCTCGCCTAGGTGTTTCCACCAACGGCTGTCGATGAAAGCCTTGGCGTCCTCCCGATGAATCGCTTCAACCGTAGCGGCGACCGTCTCACCGCTTGCACAATCAGTAAGATCAAGATCGGTTGGAACGCGCATCGTTGGATAATAGTGTCCAGCCTCGACGGAACTGGAAGTTCCCTTCGTGGTGTTAGAATAACGCGAAACGAAGGAGGATTCTATGGAAGCAACGAAGAACGGATCGAACTCGCGGGTGACACCGACTTTCGGCCGGTTGTGCGTGGCCATTGAGTAGGTCTTGCCACGGCCGAATGTCGGTGTGGCGCAGCCGTGGGAGGTGTGGATGCTGGCGATCAGAGCGAGTCGCTCTGGCATGTGGGGGACAATCCCACTGTTTTCGCGATGAATTCACGGGTGGCACCGCGGGTGGCCATGCTGGTTAGGGATGGCTCAAGATTACTTCGGTGTTTATTAGCAACCTTAACCATTCGGCAATCACACCGAAGGTGTTCAAGTCCAAAGCCCAGCGGCTGTGTTATTTTTCAAGGGGTGTTGAGGGAATTTGGGATAGTTTCCAGGGAGTGTTGTTTTTGAGCATGCCGTTGAGGATGACGAGTAGTTTCCTCATGCAGGCCGTGATGATGACTTTTGGTTTT
>CAZHIV010000158.1:0-4065 GCA_964532675.1 uncultured Planctomycetaceae bacterium | reverse complement strand
ATTCCCAGCGCGACGCTGCGGGCGCTGCAATCGCCCGGCCGTTCGACGTTGCTCCCGGAAATCGATGCGGAAATTACGTTACAGACCCATTGCGCCGCCGCCTATCGCCAACTCTTGGAATACTTCAACGACGGACATATCCCGCCCGACCTGATACAGCCAGTTCTCTTGATGGAGTTACTCGCGAAGAATAGACCGTCAGCAAAAGCGGCGGCTAATCCAGGCGGGCGGCTGCAAAGCGATGATCGGGCGGGGGCGGGTCAATCTGATCGAGCGTAATCAGGCCGTCGGCGAGCAGCTTCCTTAAGGCGAAGATCAGTTCGCCTTGCTGGTGAAAGTGGCGGAGGACGGCTTCGCAGCTTTGCTCGGTCGCGGCTTCACGCTCCTGCCGCTCCAGCCGGCGCAGCTCGGCAACGCAGGCCACCTCCAGCCAGACTTGCATCGAGCGAAGACGCCAGAAGTCGGATGTCGACTCATCGAGCGCGAGCCGGCGGAATTCCTGGCACATGGGGCCGATGCCGCCGAACGCACTATCGGCCATCGCCACCACGATCGCCAACATGGCTTCCGGTGCGCGGGCCGCCTTCAACTGCCGGTGCAGATCCGCGAAGATCGCCCGCCGGCGATTGCGGGATCGCTTCGTTCGCTGTTTGCGAATGCGAGCCGCCAGACAATCCCGGCAAATGTCCGAGTCTGGAGCGAAGGCCACCTCCAGCGACTTCATCGTCCGGCACTTGGGGCAGAACGTCCAATCCTGGATTTCTTGACGCGGGCCGAATTCGTCAATCACGCCGCCAACCTCATCGCACGGCGGGCCGCCTCGACCGGGCCATTGAGTAGCGTTTCGAACCGCTCCCAGGCTTCCCAGCTTGTGTAGCGCCGGCCGCCCTCTCGTGTTGATTCCAACACGAGCAGCACATGCCTATCGCCTGGATGTTTGAGGCCCTCCGTCGCCCAACGCGCCACGGTCCTCTTAGGCGGTCGGCTGGCGATGCGATTCGCCAACTGTCCAAAGGTCAATCTCACTTCGCCTGCCGGCAACATGCAACTCTCCCATTCGCTTCCCGCATCCATTAAAGCTACCCAAATCGTCACATTCAATACTAAATACACCCAAATCTACCCAAATCGACCTAGGGCATATCGGTTATGCGGCAAATGATGGCTGAGGAAGCTGACTTTTTCTTTCGCCACACGATTCGCCGCAACGATCCGCCATGCCCAACGAAAACCAGCCTACTCAGCAGCAGCCGCCAGTCGCCCCGACGCAAAACACCGCACCGCCCGCCGCTCCCGTGGAGCAATACCAGCGCCCCGAGGAGCCGGTATGGGAGGCGCCGACTCAGCAAACGCAGACGGGTGGGGCGACCGCTTCGGTGCGCGACGCCGTCGCCAAGAAGCTCAATGTCGATCTTTCCGACTACGAGTCGGACGATGCGTTTCTCGAAGAATTCATCGACCTGTACAAACAGACGCCGCCGCGGGAACAGATCGAACGCTATCGGCAGCTCGAACCGACAGTCAGCGAATACGCGCAGCACGCCGCGGAGTTTCAGCAATGGCGGGAGGAGCGGCAGCGCCAGCAGCAACAACAGGACGCCGAAAAGCCGGTTCAACCCGAGGGGCCGAAGTGGAAGGCGCCGGAAATCAGCGATGAGATTCTCGCCGGCATCCGCAACGGCGCCTACGGCAAAGACGAACACGGCAAGCTGGGCGTCTTTAACGCAGTACGCGGAAAGTACGAGTACGACGCCCGCCACGCCAACGAGATCCAGCAGGCGGACCGCTATCTGAAATGGCACGCCAGCGCCGCGCAGCGAATCGCGTCCGATCCGCTCGGCGTAGTGCGCGAGGCTGGCCTGGATGACTACTTCGAAACGAAGCTCGCGGAGTTGGAGCAGCGTTTCGAGCAGCGCATCGGCGGCCGCTTCCAGCAGCAACAGACCGAGAGCGTGCTGCAGTCGTTCGTCAACCAACACTCCGCTGAACTTTTCCAACAGCGCGACGGCGTGATTCTCCGCGACAAGGCGACTGGCAACCCGCTGCTCTCGCCGAAAGGCCAAGCTTACGCCGACGCCGTCGAGTTGGCTCGCGACCATTTCGGAATTACCGACCAGCTCAAGCAGCATGAATTTGCCTTGATGAAATCAGGGATCAGCGGCGCGGGGGGGAATGGAAACGGCAACGGAAACGGCGCCGGCCAGCCAGCCCCACAGGCCCAGGATAAGAGGCAAAGTTTCCTGGACCGCGTCCGCACCAAGACCACGACCCAGCCGCAGACCGCACCTGCTGGTCAAGTCGCCACCGCCGCCGCCGTCGCCTCTGTGGCGCACGACGAACCGACCGAGGACGAACTTTGGGACGCCGCGATGCAGGAAGCGAAGAACGACACTCCGTAATCGCAGTCCCTATGACCCGCTTTTGTGACTAGCTGCCTGGAGACGCCCACATGGTCGCCGTAAATCCCGCCACTTCGAACGAGCATCTTTCGCTGGTGCGCGCGACCGCTCCGCGCTACATGAAGGCCGCCAGCGACTTGACGTATCGCCGGCGGCTATGGATGGCGATGCTCCAGCGCTACGGCATGATCGAGGCGAACGCCAACTCGTTTTCCACGACTTGGAACATCGAGTATTCACAGCCGATCGTGCGCCAGTACGGCGATGCGGGCGATTTGGAATTCAATCAGCACGACGCCGAAAAGCAACTCACTGTGGGTGTGCGCGGCTATACCGCCACCGATCGCTTGACGATCAAGCAACGGGATATGAACAGCGGTAACGTGCAGATCAGCGACTTGTATAAGGGCAAGAGCAAGAAGCTGACCAAGCGCGTCCGGCAGGTGTTGTGCGCCGAGCTGTACGTCAACGGCGACCTCGGGGTCAATGCCAACCGCTTCCAGGGCATTGAAACGTTTCTGGGAGACGCCGGCGGCACCGCGGCCGTCGACCGCGTCGCCCGCCCCAGCGACGATTACGCCGGCCAAAACACGGGTCTCGGCCTGGAAGGCGGCGCGTTCTGGTCAACGAGCGCGGCGCTCGCCGTCAAGCCGAACTCCACTCTCGGCAACGACTGGCCGTTCGGACAGGGGAACGTCGAGTACGACCACCTCTCGCCGCTGTTGGTCAATATCACCTCGACGAGTTGGCCGAGCGGCTCGCCGACGTGGATCGACAACTGCGAAGACATCATGCGGTTCACGCGCGTGACGCAGACCAGCCGCGGCGCGAAGGGGGAAGATCCGCGGACGCCGTTCATGCACATGTTGTCGGCCGACCTGTACGCCGATTTCTGCGCGTACTACTCGGCTCGCAACCGGCAGCTCGTGCCGCATCAACTCGCCGCCAATCTCGGTTTCGGCGACACGATGAACTTCGAAGGTGACATGGTTCACTACGAACACGACACGCCGGCCGGGAGCGGCTATGGCATCAGCCCGACGATGATGGAGCTGTTTCACCTGGGCGACCAACTCATCAACAGCGTCGGCCCCGAGTGGGCAATCACGCGGATGGGCTACCTGTATCTGGTGTATGTGTTCGGCAACCTGCGCTTCCAGCCGAAATTCTTCGCCAAGTACAAAGCCTACGCCTAAGCGGCGGAGACAGTAGCCAGGGGCAACCAACCACACCACTTTGACGAGCAACTGCGGAGCCAATCATGGACTTTCAGAATGTCGCCCCCCTGGGCAAGAAAAACGTGATTACGGACACCGGGTTGCTCGGTCAGGTGGCGCGGTTCCTGGACCTCAACTATGCGTCAGCCGGCGTGCAGCCGCAGTTGACCCACATTCCGATCTACGCGCGGCTGGTGATCAACAACTCTGGCGGCGCGCTCAGTCCTGGCGAGATCGTCCTACCCGACGTTACCGCCACCTATGGACCGGGCCGCGGCGCCGGCGCTGCGATCAGCACGGGTGAACTCGCCAGCGGCGTCGTCGACCCGTGGCTGGGCGTGGATGTTCCCGACGACGAGACGTTCTGGCTGATCTTCCGCGGCCCGGCCAAGTTCCTCTTTACGACGGGCACGGAGTTGGCGATCGGCGACGTCATCCAGAGCGGCGAC
>CAZHIV010000157.1:0-5099 GCA_964532675.1 uncultured Planctomycetaceae bacterium | reverse complement strand
CGGCGGCGGGGCCTTTTTTTTTGCCAAACATGGCGTCTTTCGGTCGCCATTCGACTTTAACGATTTTGCAAATCTTACAGCCGGAGCGGATTACGCCGACCCGGTAGCAACGCCGGCATGGGTCGATGGCGGCGGATGGGCATGCGACTTGCTTCCACAACACCTTCCGGGGAATCACCTCCCACCCTTTGCCCCGTGACAGGGCAAGAGAAACCTGCTTTTAGTCCAGGCCCGGCCCGGTATCGGCCTGGAGCTTTTCAACGGAACAGCCACTGCCAATCGAACCCGCCGTCGCTGCCGAGCTGCTTTCCGCCGCTGGATTCGGAAAGCGCTTCGCCGCTTGAGCGCGCGCGATAATCGGCCCTCGTCAACAGCTCGATCGCCCGGCGGCGAAGGCCTTGATACAACGTCGCGGATTGCCCGCAACGTCCTTTTGTGTAACAGCTTGCGCCAGTCGGCGCAATTAAAACTTGAGGTGGGCCGCAGCCCGCGCTGGAATGGGAGCGAATGCTCGAACGATCGCGATTCGCAGACGCCTGCGCGGCGCCAGCGGCAGTCCTGGGCGGGGTGTGCTGCGCGCGTGGCGGCCTGCCTGGGCCCAGCGACCGGGGCGTATTGCGCCGGCGAAGCGAGGACGGTTCGCGCCAGCCACGATCGCCGCGAACGAGATTTGCGCGCCCAGCGGCGCACCTCCGGGCAAGGCGTCGTTTCACCATTTTGGTGAAATTCGTCATCAAACAGGGTGCGCGCCCGCTTAACTACATGCCCAAGAGCAAGTTGCGACGATGCTCGAACGGCCGCCGGCCGCCGCTTTCTTCTTGAAGCCCGACCTAACCCCTTGATTTGAAAAGATTTCCGCACCGTTCCCCATGTTCACCCGTATGAGGAATTGGTGCCTCGGTGATCCCCGGCCGTGCGGGAGCGATTCTGGCTAAAATGCCGCACCGCGAACGTGTTTGGCCGTTCCGGCCACGGCCACTGCCAGCATTGGCGCGCCGCTTGCACTTATTTCTGCCGCCGTTCAGCCGAAACGGTTCGGTTTGCGCGCCCGGCACCCGCCTGCGGCGCAGGAAGATCAGATGCTATCTCGTGAGTGATCGAGGCTGAGGCTCATGAACGCTGTGGCAGTAAGGAGCAGAGTAATGCAATACCGAGATCTGGAATTCCAGTACGAGCTCAATGGCGAGGAGTTGGGAACGGAGTCGGCGCGGCAGCAGTCGGCCGGCAAGCAGTACAAAAGCAAACGCTCCGCGAAGCCGCTCCGTCGCAAGTCGCCCAAGGCCGCCCATCCCGGCCACGGAATCGGCGGCCGGCGGAATCGCCACTGGACGTGGTAGCTCTGGTAGCTCTTTTTGCGATCTTCAACCGCCGCCGTTAGCGGCGATTCTTCGCGTCGCGCGACGAGTTGGCCGTGCCCGCCGTAGGCGGTATCAAGCGGGTCAGCTCGCCGTCCAGCTCGGCCCCCACGTGGATATTGTGGTGGGCCACGTTCCCCTTCTGGTCGACCAGCAGCATCAAGGGCAGCGTCATCACGCCCATTTCGTTGGCGAGCCGGCTGTCGAGACCGCCCGGTTCGTGGATGTGCTTCCAAGGGAAGCGGTTCTCGGCCAGATACTGCTTGGCCTTAGACTCCTGGTCGTCGAGGCAGACGCCGATAACCTGCAGGTTCCCGCCTCGCTTGGCGACGATGTCCTTCAACACGACCATGTCGGCCGTGCATCGTTCGCACCACGTGGCCCAATAATGGATCAGCACGACCTTGCCGCGGTAGGGCGGCGCGGCCAGGTCGACGGCGCCGCCCTGAATAGCGTCCCCGCGCAGCCGCATCGGCTTGCCGACTGCGTTGAGCCGCCGCAAGGCGCCCGCGGCCTTTGCCGCCGGGTCGGCCTTCGGGAAATTGGTTACGAGCTGCTGATACCATTTCGTCGCTTCATCCGGCTTGGCAAAGAACTCCTGGTACATGCCCAACTGCAGCAGCGCTTCGGCCGCGTCCGGGCTCTTCGGGTGCTTCTCGACGAACGCCTGCAGATCGGCCAGCCAATTCTCCTGGATCTTCGCGGCGTCGGCGCCCGGCTTGTTTTGCGTGACCACATAGTCTGCCCACATGCGTTGGAACGCGACGTTGGCGACCAGGTCGTCGCTTGCCTTCGACTCGAGGAGCTTCTTTTGCAGCGAGTCCAGGCGATCGAAGCCCTGCGGGTAATCGCCCGCTTGAATCGCCATGCCGATCATCCCCACCATCTGCCGGTACCACTGTTCGCGGTCGGCCTCGGGCGAAATCTGGGCCAGCCGCTCGAGCTTCTCCGCGCGCTTGTCGATGTTCGCCGCCTGCTTGTCGGCCGGCAGCGTCTCGGCCTGGCGATAGAGCTGCTCCAGATCGGCCATCAGTCTTTGCATCTCCTCCGTGGGAGCGTCGCTGGCGGCAGTGTTGGCGGCCGCCGGAGCGGCCTGGGCGACCAAAAAGCCGCCGTCGTGAGGCTGGTTGTCGGAGCCGACCACCGGCACTTCGATCAGCTTCCACGTCTCTCCCACGGCGACCAGCGTGCCGAGGAAGACCTGCTCGTGCTTGTCGCCCGATTCCACCAGGGCCGTCGCATTGTCCAGGATGACGACGTCCTTGGTCGAGCCGCCGGTGCCGGCCGGTATCCGGGCCGGCCGCGCGCTGCCGAAATCGATGAACCGGCTGCTGGCGGTCACAATTCGTTGCTCCGACGCGAGCGTGGAGAAACCGGCTCGAGCCTCTTTGATCGTTTTAGCGACCCGGTCGGCCCGCGCCTTTTCGAACCCGGCATTATTGAGCTCGGCCGACGTCATCAGAAGCAGCCCGAAGCGCGCCCCGTCGCGCTCCTTGAGCGCGAGCACCACCTGCTCGGCCACCTCGTGCGCGGAGATCGCGCGCCACGAATCGATTCGCCCGTCCTCGTTGTCGTCGAGCGCCCACCGCGTACCGGCCGTGTTGAACCAACGGTACTGGTCCGCCTTGTGGTTGAAGTTCGAGTCGACGTCGCGGTACACCTCCAGGCCGTTCAGGTAGTAACACCACAGGTCGACGACGTTATCGCCGTTGGTGTCGGCGAAGCGGCGAAGAATCTCACCCTGCCGGTTGCGCACGACCCACGCCGATACGTTGTTTTCCTTCTCGGGCCGGATGGTGCATTGGGCCGCCTCGTCCTTGTCCGGCAAGGTGTACTCGACGCCCGTTTGAATGGGCGTGAAGCCGAGCGCCTGCTTCAAGTCGGCCGCCCTCGCCCCGGCGCCAAAGCCCATGCCGGTGACGGACAACAAAGCTACCCAGCAAACCTGGTGTTTCGCACGCATTCGAAGAACCTCCTGGTCAGTTTTCGCGTCATTTTAGCAATGCAAGCTGCCGCGCCGAAGTTCGCGACGCGTTGTGGCGCGATTTTCCGGCCATCCAGCTCGTGTTACGCGAACTATAGGGACTTGGTGCGTTTTGGCGAATGCCAGCCGCCGGCCCGCGCCGCCCCTCGGCGCGCGATGGCTTTGCTTGAAAACCCGGGCACGCCCAACCCCAACCCCTGGTTGATCTTTCGATGCCTTTGACACCCGACGCTGGCACCTTAGAATGGTCCGTTTGTGGCAGTAGCCGTCGGCAATCGGCGGCCAGCACCCGGCCAAACGACCCCTTCGTCGGCTGGCCAACGCCCGCGCGGGCGCGTAGCTCAGTTGGTTAGAGCGCAGCCCTGATAAGGCTGAGGTCCCAAGTTCGAGTCTTGGCGCGCCCACTCGCAGAGAGGTCGGAGGTCAGAGGTCGGAGGTCAGTAGGGAATGTCGATGTCTTTCCCTGACCTCCGACCTCCGGCCTCTGGCCTCTCCCCCCGGGGCCGTAGCTCAGTTGGGAGAGCGCTAGCTTTGCAAGCTAGATGTCGTCGGTTCGAGTCCGATCGGCTCCATTGATGCTCCATTGATGGTAGAGTCCGCCGCAACTTAACTCTCCGGTTGCCTAGCGACGCTGCGTAATGCGACGTATCGCGGGTAGCCCGGCCGGTCCCTGGCAGTCAGCATGGAATTGGAATAAGTCAAGTTCTTGACTAAGTCTAAAATGTCTCCTACCATGCGGTCATGCCCGATGACCCAGCCGAACTGCTTCGCCAGCGGGGACTTCAAGTCACGGCCCAGCGGATGGCCGTGTTGAAGGCCGTTTCGCGCTCGCCGCACTGTACGGCCGATGACGTCGCCGAAGAGGTTCGTGCCGAGATCGGCACCATTTCTCGACAAGCGGTGTACGACGCCCTGGGGATGCTGGCCGAGAAAGGCCTCACCCGGCGCATTCAGCCCGCTGGGTCGCCGGCTCGCTACGAGGACCGGGTGGGCGACAACCACCACCACTTGATTTGCCGCACGTGCGGAAAAACGGTCGACGTCGACTGCGCCGTCGGCGACACGCCCTGCTTGACCGCCGCGGCTGACATGGGTTACGAGATCGATGAGGCGGAGGTAATTTACTGGGGCACCTGTCCAAAATGCCGCTCCGGCCGTCGAGGTTCGAAGGGCAAGGTCAAATAGACGCCAATCAATCCACACGTCGCCATCGGGCGAACCAAGCCGCGCACAAACTTACGCTTACGGAGAAATTCAATGCCCGAAAACGAAGCCAAATGCCCCTTCCGCCACGCCGCCGGCGGCGGCACGTCGAACCGCGACTGGTGGCCGAACCAGTTGAAGCTCGAGCTCCTGCACCAGCATTCCTCGAAGTCCAACCCGATGGGCGAGGATTTCAACTACGCCCAAGAGTTCACGAGTCTCGACCTGGCCGCCGTGAAGAAGGATCTCGCGGCACTGATGACCGACTCGCAGGACTGGTGGCCGGCCGACTTCGGCCATTACGGCCCCTTGTTCATTCGCATGGCGTGGCACAGCGCCGGCACCTACCGCACGGGCGACGGCCGCGGCGGCGGCGGCCGGGGCCAGCAGCGATTTGCTCCGCTCAACAGCTGGCCGGACAACGTCAGCCTGGACAAGGCCCGCCGGCTCCTGTGGCCGATCAAGCAGAAGTATGGCCGCAAAATCTCCTGGGCCGACCTGATGATCCTGGCCGGGAACGTCGCCCTGGAAACGATGGGCTTCAAAACGTTCGGCTT
>CAZHIV010000156.1:0-4087 GCA_964532675.1 uncultured Planctomycetaceae bacterium | reverse complement strand
GACCAGCGCGGCGGTGGCCGGTTCGGGGACGGACGCATGGTCGTTGGCAACCGAGCCGCCGGCCAGCGCCAGGCCGAAGTGGTTGACCCAGTCGGTGTAGCCCTGGGCGGCGCCGTGGGCGGCCGGGTCGCTCCGCCACAGCGCGTAGTCGGCCGCGTCGATGCGGCCGTCGTCGTTGTGGTCGCCCACCAGCGGCACCGTGATCGGCGGGCTGATGCCGTACAGGCGACCCGTGTTCGAGCAGGATCGAAAGCCGTCTTCCATCCACGATGTGTTAGTACGTGTCGCGTTGCCGTATTCACCAACGGTCGAGCTATCCGTCCAGCAGCCGCAGTTACGGCCGGTGAAGTTGCCAAAGCCCGTACTCCCGGTCCACACCTCGGTGCTACTGACCGCATTGCCGAACTCATCGTAGCGGACGGCGGCGTCGAGCGAGCCGTCCCAGAGGTCGGCGCCGTCGTCGGCCACTTTTTCATCCTGGGTGTTGAAGACTATTCCCTGGATGGCCTGCCGCGTGTGGGCGTCCACGTCGGCCGTCGACAAGAGCGCCGTGTAGACGAGGTCGAGGCCGTTCCAATTCTCCATCCCCGGCAGCCCGGGGTAGAACGCCGCCAGCGTCACGTGCCAGTCGGCGCCAGGAAGGCCGTTGATGTCACCGAGCGGTGGCGGGAAGGACCCGCTGGAGCTGACGCCGTAGGTACTGCTGGTGACAAAGATGCGATGGTACGTCTGGCCCGGCCCCACCCCCGCCGGGTGCTGGGCCCGCGCCGCGCCGGCGGTGAGCACGAGAAGAATCACCACAGAGAACGCAGAGAGCGCAGAGGAAAAAACCCTCTTCCCCTGGGAGAGGGCAGGGCCCCCGACCCTCTCCCACAGGGAGAGGGAGTAACTTCGTCTTCCTCCGCGCTCTCTGCGCCCTCTGCGGTTCAAAAAATAACTGTTCCATTTCGATTTAGGTTGAACCGCCGCGAACAGGCAGGGCTCGTACAACGGCAGGCTGGCGAAGTCACGGCCCGGCATCCGCACACCCCCGATCGCGAAGCGAAGAGCGACGGCCCCCAGTCTAGCCCAACCCCCGCCAGCGGGCAACTTTTTTGTGGCAGGAGGGTTTGTCTACGTCGAATTCGTGCAGGCACAGTCTCGCAACCAGGCACGACACCACGGGTTGCCGGAAGTTGCGCCCGGCGCCGGCGACCCGTTGGGGTCGCGGCTAGAGCGAGTCGCTCTGACATGTGGCGGACAATCCCACTGTTTTCGCGATGAATTCGACGAATCAACGGCTATGCATTTAGTTAACTTGCTCTAGCAGGATTGAAACTGACGGACCATCAGGTCACGATCGCAACGGATAAAAGGCCACGGACAAGAGAGAGTGGCTATGGAAACATCGCCGCGATCCTCGCCCGCATTGCGCGGCTGGCGTCGATAACACGGACATGGGCCAGGCCCTTGGCTGCGCCGACCAGGAGGCGAAAGGGAGGCTAAAGTGGTCAGAACGGTTTTCTCCACTCAAAAATAGTTCTGACCCCGTTTCTCCCTCCGATCGTTTCAACAACCCTCGCGCCGCGGGCCACGTCGCGGTCCTGACTGGAGCAGTTTCACTAAATGCGTAGCCGTAGTTCCGTCGGATTCAACGCGAAAACTGTGGGGCTTTCCGCCACATGTCAGAGCGACCCGCTCTAGAGTCGGCTACTTCTGGCGAGTTGCCACTTGATTAGCCCCATTCTGGTGCAAGATAAGCATTTCAAAATTGCCCTCCTTGCCGGGGACAAAGGTGAGCTGGGCATCAACGCCTTGGACTGAGAACTTCGTCTCCGATTCGGGAGCGAGCTGGAGCTTTTGCTGGCCGGTCGCCTGCACGTTCAGCTTGTCGCCTTCGAGCGTAATCGTAAGAGCAAATTGAGGCGTGATCGCATAGACACCCTCGTACTTCTTAAGCGCTTCCGGCGCGACCTGCACGGCGGGCGAGGCAGCGGCTGCCTTAATCGCATCTCGGTTCGCTTCCGTCATGGGGACGACGTCGAGCGTTTGCTTCTCTGAAGACCCGGGCGGCGACACGACCAGTTGCACGGTGTCCTTCGGCTCGTGGCCCATCCCGGCGAGGACCTCGACCAGGTCCTCCTCGAATCGCTTCTGCCAGTTCTCCTGATAAGTGCGCCGGCTGAACGCCACGATGTCCCCGGCGGCGACGCCGTCAAGCGAGATGAGCGTCAACCATTCGTCGCCGATTTTGACAACGGGCGTGTCTCCCTCCCAACGGACCGCCGTGTAGGGAGCGCGCTTGGGATGCTCCGCCGCCTGTTTAACTGAAGTAGCGGCCGAATCCTGGCGAGTTGCCGTTTGATTCACTCCACTTTGGTGCAGGACGAGGTGATTGATCTTACCACTTTTGCCGGCGACGAAAAAAAAGTGGGCGTCCACAGCCTTGCAAATGAATCTTGTCTCTGATTCGGGCTGGAGCTCGAGCTTTTGCTGGCCGGTTGCCTGTACCATCAGCGTGCCACCTTCCAGCGTAACAGTGAGAACAAATTCAGGCGTGATCGCATAGACACCTTCATACGACTTGAGCACTTCCGGCGCGACCTTCGCGATCGGCGCGGCTGCCCGCGGCTCGATCTTATCTCGAAAGGCAATGTGCGTGATTTGCCCACCGACGTCCGTAATTTGCGGGCTGGCCGTGTTCGCAAGCACGACGACGCCTAAATCGTGACCAGGCAGGATGGCTACCCACGACGCGTAACCGCCCGTCATGCCGTTGTGCCAGCGAGTGATGCCGTCGGGATGGATGTGCCAGGCAAGGCCGATCGCCTGTCCGTCCGGCATGGCGTGGAGTTTTTTGTGGGAAAGCTGCATGGCTTTCGTAAGTGGTTTGCGGTCGTCGGCAAGATTCGCTGCGACGAACTTGAGCATGTCGTTGGTTGTCGAGCGAATTCCTCCGCAGCCGGCGAGCGTCGGAAAGTCCCAATTCTTTGCCGCCTGCAAAGCGGCGTTGTAAGGCGGGGCAAGCCGCTGCCGCTGTTTGTCGGAAAGCTCGACGCACGTACCGCCCATGCCGCAAGGTTTCGCGATGCGTTTGACCAATAGTTCTTCGTACGACATCCTTTCGCGGCTGGCCAACAGAACACCCAGCAGTCCCATGCCATAGTTCGAGTATTCGTACTCGCCGGGAGGGCGGCGCAATTCGTGATCCTTCAAAAAGGCAAATACTTGCTTGTAGGTATAGTCTGCATAGGGATTCATGAAATCGGCCGGTTGGAAATTGTCCGGCAATTTCGGCAGGCCTGAGGTGTGGGTGGCAAGGTGTTCGAACGTGATATGCGTTGGATTCTTTAGCTGGGACTTCGCCGCTTCGGGCAAATATGTTTGGATGGGATCGTCAAGCTTCACCTTGCCGCGCTGCACCAAGTCGGCGAGCAGTACGCCGGTGAAAACCTTGCTGGCCGAACCAATTTCGTAGATCGTGTCGCCGTCCGGCGCGACGCCTTTGCCCTTCTCCGTTTCACCGTAGCCGATGACTTGCGTTTCGCCGTCGCGGTGAATGCCGACGACGAGGCCGACCACTTGCTTGTCGGCCAGCAGCTGTTTGGCCAGCGGATCGATCTGCGACTGCAGGTCGAGCGCGGCGGCACTTCCCGCTGGATATCCAAGCAGCAAGATTGCAGCGAACAGAAATGCGGATTCTTTGTTTTGCAGATACGTCGACATGAGTTAAATTCCAGCGTGTAGAGTGAAGTACCCAATTCGTAATAGTCCAGCCGTCTGAAGCAGCAGGCGCGGGAACGCGGTGAAATGGCCCTGAAAGGGCACGATGTGTTAGCCCAGGGTGGAGCGCAGCGCAGCCCTGGGTGCGCGGTCCGCCCGTCCATCACAAGCCCTGAAAGGGCGGCATAACCAACATGCACTCGTTGTATGTCGCCCTTTCAGGGCTTATGTGTTGTTGTGATCGGCGAGTCCCCAGGGCTTCGCCCTGGGCTATCATATACTGCCCCTACAGGGCAATGCCGATGAACGTCTTGCGGATTGCTTCAAACGGCTGAACTGTTACCCCAATTCTTATTCCGTGTCTTGGGAAACCGAATTGGCGTCG
>CAZHIV010000155.1:0-23132 GCA_964532675.1 uncultured Planctomycetaceae bacterium | reverse complement strand
CTTGCGCAGCGCCGGCACGACGATCTCCAGCACATGCAGCCGGAAGTAGAGGTCGCGGCGGAAGGTGCCCTCGGCGACGTCCTTCTCCAGGTCGCGATTGGTGGCGGCAATGACGCGCACGTCGACCTTGATCGCGCCGCTGCCGCCCACGCGCTCGAAGGGGTGACCTTCCAGTACGCGCAAGAACTTGGCTTGCGTCTTGGCGTTCATCTCGCCGATCTCATCGAGCATGAGCGTGCCCTTGTCGGCGGCCTCGAACTTGCCAATTTTCCGTTCCGTGGCGCCCGTGAACGCGCCCTTCTCGTGGCCGAACAGCTCGCTCTCCAAAAGAGTCTCGGATAGCGCGGCGCAGTTCAAGCACACAAACGGTCCCTTGCGGCGAGGACTGGCAAAGTGCACCGCGCGGGCCACGAGCTCTTTGCCCACGCCGCTCTCGCCGCGGATGAGCACTGTTGCCCGGCTCGGGGCGGCGCGGGCGATCTCTCGGGCGACCTGGTTCATCACCTCGCTGGAGCCGACGATTTCGCTTTCGGCGCCCAGCCGCTCACGGAGCTGAACGTTTTCATCGCGAATCTGGATGAGGTTTTCAGCCAGCTCCTGCTGCCGACTGAGTTTTTCGAGCGCGACGGCCACCGTGTCGGCCACAGCAAGCGTGAATTCGAGGTCGTCCGGATCGGTCGGCCGGCCGGCGTCGGTGGAATACAAATGAATCACGCCGATTACCTTGCCCTCGCGGCGGATGGGGGCACAGATCACGCTCGTGGCCAGGATTTCGCCCTTGCTGTCGCGGCTGCCCAGTTGACTGTCGTCCATCACGTTGCGAGCCAGCACCGCCTGGCCTTCGCGCATCACGGTGGTCGCGAGGAACTGCGACACGCGGTGGTAGCGGTGGGCCGAATCGCTCCGCGAGGCGATGACTTCGAGGTTATCCACCGGCCCTTTGGGCGTCGGCCGCCTAGACTGCAGCAGCACCGCGCCGGCATCGACCTGGGTTCCCTCGAACAAGCCGTCGAGCGCAACGTTGGAGAGCGACACCACGTCGGTCGCCTTGGCCAGCTCGAAGGCGAGCCGACACAAATTGGCGGCTGCGCGGCCAACCTTGGGAAGCGAAATGTCGACGTCTTCATCTTCCGGCGTCTTCAGAAAGCGGCTGTGCCCGCGGCGGTGCGTGATGGTCGTCGGCTCGTGCGTTTCCAATACGCTTTCGTCATCGGCCGGTCCGACGGTCATGTCGCCGCTCTCGTCCTGCTCGACCGCCTGGGCCGTGCGCAGCACCGAATGCGAGTCGGGGAACGCCTGCGACAAATCGTGAACGAAGGCCAGGTGCGAATTGCCGATCCGCACGATGTCGCCCGCCTGCAGCATGTAGTCGTGCTGGATCCGCTGGCCGTCTACCAGTGTGCCGTTGCGGCTATCAAGATCCCGAAGCGTCCATTGCCCCTGGGCCTGGAACACCTCGGCGTGGTTCCGGCTGCAGCGCTCGTCTTTCACGACGATGGCATTCGTCGGTGCTCGGCCAATGGTGACCGATTCGCCGTCCACCAGGCGGAAGACGTCCGTCCATTTCGAGCCTTCCCGAATAACCAGGTATGCAGTCATCGAATACGAGATATAGGCGAAAAGCGAGGCGACCGAGTGGCAAGGCCACGTTCAGACATTCCGACGTACGGCCACGCAGAGCCGTGACCATGCAGCTCCAAGGTGGCCCGTGCCCACCAAGTCCCATATTACAACTTATGCCTGAGGAGGGTGGATATTCAAGCCGCCCGATACAGAACTACCCTATTGGCCTGTATTTACGGCGACTTTTGTGGCCTTGGCGGACGGTTCAAGCTGCAGCTGTACGAGCGTCGGCGGCACGACCCGGCGGAAGACGCCCCAGGGCGACGCGAATTCATGCGGCGGAACACGGCCTACGCCACCAAAACTGTTGAAACGACAGGAGTTAGCAATTAGTCTGGAGTTAGGCAATGGTGTCGACGGCGGGGGCAATTTCTGCGGCGTCGACCGTTTACACCCCCCCACGTGCGCGAGCCGGCGCCGGAGGCATGTTCTATGGTCCGCGTTTCTGCATTGAAGTTTACTGTTCCGGTTGCGGTAGCAACGGCCGCGCTGTGGTGTTGCCTCTCGACGCGATCGGCCGAGGCGCAGATTTTCGCGCGTGCCGTGGGCGGCGTCGCAGTCGATGTGGACGGCGTCGTGTCGAACCCCGAAGTGGGCGAACTGAAGGAGTTGCAAGCCGCCTGGCAGCGAGGCCTGGACGAGGTTCCGGGCGATTTGCAGGCTTGGGCCGATTTGCGGTTCGTCTCGGTGCGGCAGCTGGAATTGCAAATGGAAAAGGCCCGCGAGGCGGGCAAACCCCGGCCCGATGAGGTTCGTTTCCTCGCCGGGCTCCAACGCGTGCGCTACGTGCTCGTTTATCCCGAACGGCAAGACATCGTGCTGGCCGGTCCGGCTGAAGGCTGGCGTGTCGACCGGATGGGCAACGTCGTCGGGGCAACGACTGGTCGGCCCGTCCTCACGCTGGACGATCTGACGGTTGCCTTGCGGGTGGCCGAATCGTCCAACCGCACCGGCATCAGTTGCTCGATCGACCCGACGCCGGAGGGGCTGCAGCGGTTGAGCCAGATTGCGAGCCAGCTTTCCGCGCGTGGCGGCCCGCAGGCGGCCGCACGGCAGATGGAAGAGGCCGTCGGGCCGCAAACGATCTCCGTCACGGGCGTGCCGGCCACGAGCCACTTTGCGCGCGTCATCGTGGCGGCCGACTTCCGCATGAAGCGGCTGGCGATGAACTTCGAACCGGCGGCGGTCGACGGCATGCCGAGCCTGCTGCATCTGGCGAAGAGTCGACGCGGCGGTATGCACAACGCCATGCCGCGGTTCTGGCTGGCGCCGATGTACGACCCGTTGCGGCGCGATCCGGAAGGATTGGCTTGGGAGCTGCGCGGCCAAGCTGTCCGCTGCCTCACCGAACAGGAGTTTCTCAACGAAGCCGGCCAGAAGCAAAAGTCCGGCGAGCCTGATCCGACTTCCCAGAAATGGGCCGACACGTTCACCGAGAAGTTCGAGGAGTTGGCACATGAGGATTCGTCGTTCGGTGCGTTGCGGAACGTGATGGACCTGGCGGTGATCGGCGCGCTATTGGCCAAAGAGCGGTTGCTGGAGCGTTCGGGCCTGGAAGCGCCGAATCTCATGCGAGACGAGCCGCTGCTAGAGTATCGGGCGCCGCGGACGGTTCCGTCGCAGGCCAGCTTTGTGAAAGCCGGCCGCCAGTGGATCGTCAGCGTCTCCGGCGGTGTGCAAATCTTCCCCTGGCAAGTCGCCGACCGCACCGAGGTCGAGCCTAGCCTGGCCGATGCTCGCCCCCAGCAGCCGACTGACGCGGACGATTGGTATTGGCAGCAATAGGCCAATCGCACGGACATTCTCGGATACAGCGCCGCACGCTCGATCATGCAGGCGCTTGACCCTACGCCGGGGCCGTTTCCCTCGTTATATTGAAATGGCCCTTAGCGGCACCTCTTGCCTCGTTTCGATTAGGAGCACATCATGTCCGAGAAAATCAACGGCGAACAGGATCGAAATGCTTCACGGCGTCAATTCCTTAAAACGACTTCGGCGTTGGTGGGCGGCGCGATGTTGGGGGCAAACTCCCAGATCGCACGGGCTGCGCATCCGGGTGGCAGCGATGAAATCAAGGTCGCGCTAGTTGGTTGCGGCGGACGTGGTGCCGGGGCGGCGACGCAGGCGCTCGCGACCAAGGGCAAAGTCACGCTCTGGGCCATGGCGGATGCGTTTCCCGACAAGGTTTACTGGTGCCTCGACCAAGTGAACCAACAGGTCGAGCGCGGCCGACAAAGTGGTGATGAGCTGTTCAACGACTCGAAAGTCGACGTGCCCTCCGAGCGGCAGTTTCACGGCTTCGATGCCTACCGCCAAGCCATTGACAGCGGCGCCGACGTCGTGATCCTGGCGACGCCGCCCGGTTTTCGGCCGATCCATTTCGAAGCGGCCGTCGAGGCTGGCCGGCATATATTCACCGAAAAGCCCATGGCCGTCGATGCGCCGGGCGTCCGTCGCGTGCTAGCCTCCAACGAAAAGGCCAAGCAGAAGAATCTCATGGTGGCGGTCGGCCTGCAGCGACGGCATGATCCGCGCTATATCGAAACCATCAAGAGACTGCACGACGGCGCGATCGGCGACATTCTTTATACGCGGGTCTATTGGAACAGCGGCGGCCTCTGGGTGCGACCGCGCGAGCCGCAACAGACCGAAATGGAGTACCAAATGCGGAATTGGTACTACTTCAACTGGCTGTGCGGCGATCACATCGTCGAGCAGCACATTCATAATCTCGACGTCGGCAACTGGGTCCGTGGCGGCATCCATCCGGTCGCGGCGCAGGGCATGGGCGGGCGGCAGGTCCGCACCGGCAAGGAATACGGCCAGATCTTCGATCATCATTTCGTGGAGTTCACGTATGCCGACGGCACGAAGATGTTCAGCCAGTGCCGCCACATCGACGGCACGGCGACGGAAGTCCGCGAGCATGCCCACGGCACGAAGGGCGTCGCTCACCTCGACGACGGCGGCGGACCGGTGATCGAAGGCTCGGACGGCAAGTGGAAGAGCCGCGCGTCCAAGGTGGATAATCACCATCAGGAGCATCACGACCTGTTCGCGGCACTGCGCCGCGGCGACATTTACAACCAGTGCGATTACGGCGCGGAATCCACGATGACGGCGATCCTGGGCCGAATGGCCACGTACTCCGGCAAGATCGTCCGTTGGGACGAGGCACTGCAGTCCGGGCTGGACTTGTCGCCGGCTGAATACGATTTCGCCGCCACGCCGCCCGTCGTCCCCGACGAGAACGGTTTCTACCCCGTGCCCGTGCCCGGAAAAACCGAGGTGATGAGGGCATAGGATGGCCCCGCATCGTGCTCAGTCCCGTCGTCTTGTCAGGCAGTTCCGGTTCTTGTGGTATGTCCCGCTGATTGTTTCTGCGGCGGCATCCGCACTGCCGGCACAGAATTTGGTGCCAAAAGGGCCGCCGTCCGATGAAGCACCGGCAGTGGCCGATAAGGAAGCTCCCGCCGCGCCCGATAAAGTCGATGTGCAGCCCACGGCCCGCGATGCGGAGATTCAGGAGCGGCTTCTCAATATTCTCGAGGCGACGGGCTGGTTTCGCGACGTTGAAGTGAGGGTTCGCGAGGGCGTCGTCTTTCTCGACGGCTTGGCGGAGACCGAGCAATACCAGCAATGGGCCGGCGACCTGGCACGTAACACCGAAGACGTGGTCGCGGTCGTCAACCGAATGGAAGTGAAGACGCCGTCCGCATGGGACTTCAGCCCGGCACAGGAGGAGATCGATGCTCTGGCTCGCGGCTTCATTCGCACGTTGCCGTTAATCATCGTTGCCTTGGTTGTCCTCGGGCTGGCATGGGTTGCGGCGCGACTGGCCGGGCTTGGGTTGGAAAAGTTCCTTAGGCGCCGCGTGACCAGCCGGTTGCTGCGCGCGGTGGCGGCGCGGGCGGCGGGCATCCTCGTCCTGTTGCTCGGCTTTTACTTCGTGCTAAGGATTTGGGGATTAACGCGTTTGGCGGTCACGCTGATCGGCGGCACCGGGCTGGTGGGCCTCGTGCTCGGTATCGCTTTTCGCGACATCACGGAGAATTTTCTTGCCAGCCTGTACCTCAGCCTGCAACAGCCCTTCCGCGAAGGCGACCTGGTCGAAATCGCCGGCACGACCGGGTACGTGCAGCGGCTTACCTCGCGCACCACTGTCCTGCTGACGCTCGACGGCAACCAGGTGCAGGTGCCGAATGCCACAGTGTTCAAGAGCGTGATCTGCAACTACACGAGCAATCCGAATCGCCGGCAGGATTTTGTGGTCGGAATCGGCTACAACGAGGCGATTCCCCAAGCCCAGGAGGCAGCGCTGGCGGTTCTGGCCGAGCACCCGGCGGTGCTCAAGGATCCGGAGCCGTGGGTGTTGGTGGACGATCTCGGCGCGGCGAGCGTGAAGCTGCGAGTGTACTTCTGGCTCGATGGCAGCCGGCATAGCTGGCTGAAAGTGCGATCGTCGGTCATTCGGCTGGTGAAGCGGGCGCTCCAGGACGCGGGCGTCTCGATTCCAGACGAAGCCCGCGAGGTCGTGTTTCCCGATGGCGTCCCCGTGCGGATGCTCGATGGCGACACAGCGGGCGGCGCGGCGCCGCCGGTTCGGCCGGCTCACACTGCAGCGGAGCCGGAGGTCGTCTCGACGCGGGCCGAGGGCCAACTGCAGAGCGAGGCAGACGACATCAAGGAGCAGGCACGGAGCGCCTGGGTACCCGATCAGGGCGAAAACCTGCTGTCGGATGACGCGCACAGCACATCATAGGCTCTGGTCCTATTGAACCGCGGCGCCATTGTGTTCGCCGCTGCCTGCGACTTGCGAAGCAAGGCGTCCGTCGGCAACTCTGGCCATCGGTGACCGGGCCGCGTCGTGCCGCAGCGGTCCGGGCATGGTGAGCAGCCTCGTCGCATGCAATTGCTGAGCCTCGCCGAGCGACGCCCGCCGGCGGATATCTCCGCCCTCGCGCGATGCGACCGCTCGGCCGTTGAGGTACAGCACGCGATTGGTCCGCTTCGCCGGAACCCGTGGTCCCGGCGTGACAATCCCCACCAGGTTCAACGGATCCGACGCGGAGACGACGCTCCAGTTGTCAGTCTCCGGCTCGTCGCGCATTTTTCGCAATCCGTGGACGGCATCGCTCAGGGCAAATTGTTCGCCGGCCACCCCGGAAACGAACCGTCCGCCGCGGATCTCGCCTCGCATTTCCAGCCGCCGATAAACGGGCAACAATTCGCGCCACGGCGGAGCGACCGATTCGCGCGCGAGGAGGTCGCGGAACATCACGCCGTAGCGGTTGAGCAATAACCAGGCCCAGCGCTCCGCGCGCTGCGGCCCGCTCGCGGGTTGTACGAACGGGGGAAACCGCGACCAGCGGCCGCCGCGCGAGTAGGCCGTTTGACGCCGGCGCTTCAGTCGGCGCGAGGCGCGCCGGCCGAGGGCTTCCTGCCGCTTCCAGACGAGCGCGCGAATCGCCGCAAACCCGTCCGAAGTCACCAGGCCTAAGGCAGCCAGCTCGCGAAGCGCGTCTTCCAATTGCGACGGCAGCAGCGAGGTCACCGCGAGCAAATCGTCGAAGAACAACGCGCCGTGCGCCGTCAGCGCTTCGTAGGCCGACTGCGCGTCCCAGCGGGCAGCGCTGACGGGCGGCTGGCGGTCGGGCGGCAGCAACCAAGCAAGCTCCGAGCGCGGCGCGAGCGAAATGGCCGAAACGCGCGTCAGCACTTGGCCGCGACGATCATCGTTGATCCGCGGCGGCTGCAGCCGTCCCCAAACGATTTCGCCCGAAGCGAACAGCGCATCCAGCCACTGGTGATCGTAGCCCTCGATGCGCGCCGGAAACAGGTCGTTCTCCCAAGCGGCCGCCGGCGCTTCAAAGCCTTCCAGAAGCCCAATCGCATGTTGCAGCCCAGCCCGGCCGGCGGGACGCAATCGATCCGAAACACCGTGGCGGCCTAGCAAGAACCGTAGAAAACCGGCCGGTTCGACCGGTGCAATTTGCTTCCGCAGGCCCTCCAGCGTGAGACGGTGAATTCGGGCCAATAGTCGGCGCTCGCACCATTCGATCTGCTCCGACTCGTTCGTGAACCGGCCGCGTAGTACGACACCGTTGAGTTCCAGTTGTTCGAGCGCCGTTTCGACCGCCGTTTCGTTCATGCCAAGCTGCCGCGAAATCCGCTCGGCGGTGGTCGGGCCACTGATTTCCAATCGGCCGCGTACCAGAAGCTGTCGGCCCTCGTCGAGCGGAACGTCGCGCATCAGCGACCCGGGCAGCGACGCTGGCGGCGTTTCGTCTGCGAGGGCGATGCCTGCGCGGACCGCCGGCCATTGTTCGACGGCGATCCATAGAGTTGGGCCATCCGCCACCTGGCAGCGTGTCGCGCGGACTTGGCCTAGGAGCTCGTTGAATAGGGGCAGCCAATCCGTTGCTTCCGATTCCGTCAGCGCGCCGACAAAGAGTAACGTATCGTGCAGCTCTTCTGCGTCGCGCACGATCGGCCACGCTTGGGCTCGAACTAGGGCGATCGCGCCGGGGTCGAGCCGGCCCAGATCGCGCACATCGTCGGCCGCGAAAGTGCGCCTCGTGGCGACGGCCCGCGTTCGCCGCTCTTCGAGCGGCGCGTCGTCGAGAAACGCGTAGGGATTCGCGTTGAGTAGCTGATGGCTGAACGGCGACGGCTCGCGCGTATCGCGGCCCACGAGTTCGATACCGCCTCCTTCGATCTCGGCCAGCATCTTCCGCCAGCCGGGCAGGTCCATCACTTCGTGCAGACAATCGTGGATCGATTGCTGGACGATCGGGTGATCGGGCGGCTCCAGGTCGCCCGTGCGATGCTCGAAGCACTGTGTCTGAGCGGGAAACACCGCGGTGAGCAGGTCGTCGGCCCGAAATCGCTGCAGCTCCGGCGGCACTTTCTTTCCGCCGCGAAAGCGCAGCACCGCCAAGGCCCGCGTGATGTTCCATCGCCAGCGGACCTGGAACATCGGCACCGCCAGCAAGGCCTGGATCAGCAGCGATTCGGCGGTTTCTGAATCGATGAGCGTGAACATCCGCTCCAGCGGAAAGCTGTGCTGCGGACCGATCGAAAGCACGATGCCGTTATCGTCGGCACTGGCCTGGAGCTCGAAATCAAACGTGCGGCAAAAGCATTTGCGCAACGTCAGCCCCCAGGCCCGATTGATCCGCGCCCCGAACGGCGCATGGACGACTAGCTGCATGCCGCCCGCTTCGTCGAAGAAACGCTCGAACACGACCCGGCGCTGCGTGGGGATAAGGCCAATCGCGGCGCCCTGTGCGGCAACGTAGTTCACCGCTTGGCAGGCGGCCCATTCGCCGGCGCTCGTTTCCTCTTCCAACCACCCGCGGGCCTGTTCCAATGAAACTCCCCTCCCTTGATGGGAGGGGGCGGGGGAGGGTGATCCTTCACGATCGCGCCGCTCCCCTAGCCCCTCCCCGGAGCGGGGAGGGGGATCGGGGGAGCAGCGTTGCCAAATCTCCTCGCGGAGGTTCGAGAGCTCCTCGGAAAGCTCCATGGTGCGGGCCGGCGCTTCGCCGAGCCAGAACGGCACGGTGGCTGGTGCTCCATGGGCGTCGACGACAGTCACCTCGCCACCGCGGACGTACAGAATTTGCCAGGACGTGTTGCCAAGCTGAAACACATTGCCGGCCTGACTTTCCAACGCAAAGTCTTCATTGAGCGTGCCGACAAACGTGCGCTCGCCCTCGGTCACCACGCGATAGTCGGCCAGTTCCGGAATCGCGCCGCCGGAGGTGATTGCCGTAATGCGTGCCGCGCGGCGCGCCCGCAGTTTGTGGTGGATGCGGTCGCGGTGCAAATAGGCGCCGGTGCGGTTGCCCGGCGCGACGCCGTCGCTGAGCATCCGGATGATGGCGTCGAAGTCATTCCGCACGAGGCCGTGATAAGGCCACGCCTGGCGGCACATCGCGTAGAGCTCGTTTTCTTCCCAATCCTCGCAGGCGACGGCCGCCACGACTTGTTGAGCCAGAATATCGAGCGGGCCGACCGGCATCTCGATGCGATCGAGCTTCCCGGCCCGCACCGCCCGCACCAGCGCCAGGGCTTCGAGCAGCTCGTCGCGAGTGAGCGCGAACAAGCGGCCCTTGGGGATGCGTCCCAACGCGTGCCCGGCCCGGCCCACGCGCTGCAGGAACGTTGCGATCGACCGCGGCGAGCCAATCTGGCACACGAGGTCGATGTAGCCGATGTCGATGCCGAGCTCAAGCGAGGCGGTTGCCACGATCGCCTTCAACTGGCCCGTCTTGAGCTTTTCCTCGGCGCGAAGCCGAATTTCCCGCGACAAGCTGCCGTGATGGCTCGCGACCTGTCCTTCTCCCAGTTGTTCCTCGAGATAGTGACACACCCTCTCGGCCAACCGCCGCGTGTTGACGAACACCAGCGTGCTACGGTGCTCGCGAATCAACTCGCTGAGCCGCGCGTAGATCTCGTCCCAGGTCTCGTTGGAACACACGGCCGAGAGTTCGCTAGGCGGCACCTCGATGGCTAGATCGAGCTGGCGGACGTGACCGGTGTCGATGATGTTGCACTGCGGTCGGCCGTCGGACGCAACGCCGCCGGAGCCAACGAGGAACCGGGCGATCTCGTCGATCGGCCGCTGCGTTGCCGAGAGCCCAACACGCGTGGGCGGCGTATCGCACAGCCGGTCGAGCCGGGCGAGCGAGAGGGAAAGGTGCGAGCCGCGCTTGTCGCGGGCCAGGGCGTGGATTTCGTCGACGATCAACGTGCGGACGTTGGGGAGCATCTCGCGGCTCTTCGCCCCCGTGAGCAACAGATACAGCGACTCGGGCGTAGTGACCAGAATGTGCGGCGCCTTGCGCAGCATCGCCCGCCGCTCGCTCGGCGGCGTGTCGCCGGTCCGCACGGCCACGCGAATCTCCTGCGGCGCCAATCCTGCCGCCACGGCTGCCTGATGGATCTCCTGCAGCGGCACCTGCAGGTTGCGGTGGATGTCGTTGCTCAACGCCTTCAGCGGCGAGACGTACACCACTTGTGTCTCGTCGGGCAGCTTTTGGTCGACGGCTTGTCGCAACAGGCTGTCGATCGAGGCCAGAAAAGCGGCCAGCGTCTTGCCCGACCCCGTGGGGGCGGCCACCAATGTGTGCTCGCCTGCCACGATCCGCGGCCAGCTGCGCCGCTGGGCATCGGTCGGCTCTTGAAACCGCCCGGCGAACCAATCGGCCACCAGAGGATGGAATGAAGATAAGGCCATAAAACAGATTATATTCCGCTAGCACGTTCCGGGCACAGGGATCTACAGAGACCGGTGAAACGGCCCTGTTTCTTGTGAGAAGGCGACAGGCCGCTTTTGGAAAAGCCTAGCTATTCGGCTAGCTCAAACGTTCCCACCGAAGGGGCAAGCGAGCTGCCGCCGACGAACAGTTCGAACTCGCCGGGCTCCAGCACGCGCACTTCGTCGTTATTGAAAAACGCCAGGTCGTCCGTCGCCAGGGCAAACTCGACGACCCGCGTCTCGCCCGGCTTGAGATGCACGCGGCGAAACCCCTTCAGCTCGCGAACGGGCCGCACCAGGCTGGCGGTAATGTCGCGCACGTACATTTGCACCACTTCTGCCGCAGCGACGTCGCCCGTGTTCGTCACCGGAGCGCGGATGGCAAGGATGTCCCCGGCGCGTAGCTTGGTGGTGGAAAGCTCGATCCGTCCATATTCGAACGTCGTGTATGAAAGTCCATAGCCGAAGGGATACAGCGGATACGGGCTGACGTCGATATAGTTCGAGTTGTAGCCCAGATCGCGATCGATGGTTTCGTCGACGCGGCGATCTTTCGCGAAGTCGTACGACCGGGGCGGTCGGCCCGTATTCGGGTGGTTGTAGTAGAGCGGGACCTGGCCGACGCTCTTGGGAAACGTGACGGGTAGCTTGCCGGAGGGCGACTCGATTCCCCAAATCAAATCGCATATTGCCGGGCCCGCCATCGTGCCGGCGTGAAATGAGTACAAGACAGAATTGACTCGCTCAGCTTGTTTGCCGATCGTGAGCGGTCTGCCTGCCTGCACGATGAGTACAACGGGCGTTCCGGTGTCGGCAACTGCTTCGACAAGGTGATTCTGGGCGCCCGGCAAATCGAGGATTGCCCGCGACTGAGCCTCGCCGGAGATAGCACCGCTTTCGCCGACAAACAACAGCACCACGTCGGCCTGACGGGCGGCGGCGACCGCCTCGTCCAGTTCGTCCGTGCTGCGATCCAAATCGTCCTCCAAGCCAGGAACGTGCACGATCTCGCAGTCCTTTCCGGCCGATTCCCGCAGCGCGGCCAGCGGAGTGCGGCTATCCTCCTCGCGGCCGTCCGGGATCCAGGTGCCTAATTGGGCCCGCTTTGCGTCGGCCAGCGGACCGATGACCGCCAGTTTCTTGATCGTCGTTTTATTCAGGGGCAGCAGTTGCGCGTCGTTCTTCAGCATTACTATCGACTGTCGAGCGACCCGGCGGGCAACGCGGAAATGTTCTGCAGCCCCGAGCACTTTTCGAGAACCATCCACGAACGGGTTTTCGAACAGTCCTAGTCGAAATTTCACGCGAAGTATCTCTGCAACGAGCGCGTCAATCGTCGTTTCCGAAACCGCGCCTTCGCGAACCAGCTCGGCCAGATGATCGCGATAGGTAGGGCTGACCATTTCCATATTGACGCCGGCGAGCACCGCATCCCGCGCGGCGTCCTTTTCGTCTTGACTGTAGCCGTGCTCCACCATTTCCTCGATCGACCCCCAATCGCTGACGACAAATCCACGAAATCCCCAGTCGTCGCGAAGGACGTTGCGCAGCAGATGCCGGTTTGCCGTGGCCGGCACTCCATTGACGTCGTTGAATGCCGTCATGATGGTGGCGACATCAGCCTCGACGGCGGCCCGAAAAGGAGGCAAAAAGACATTGTGCATCAATGAAGGTGAAATCTGTGCCGTGTTGTAGTCGCGGCCCCCTTCCGCGGCTCCGTAGCCTACGAAATGCTTTGCGCAGGCGGCGATCCGATCCGGCGCGGAGAGGTCGGCGCCCTGATAGCCGCGGACCATCGCGGCCGAAAACGCGCTCGCTATATGCGGGTCCTCGCCCAGACCCTCGGCAATGCGGCCCCACCTCGGGTCCCTGGTAATATCGATCATTGGGGCGAACGTCCAGTGGACGCCGACGGAACGCGCCTCCCGCGCGGCGATTGCGGCAGCCTCTTCGGCCAACTGCGGATTCCAGCTCGCCGCTTGCCCGAGGGGGATAGGGAAGATCGTGCGAAACCCATGGATCACATCGCGGCCAAAGAGCAGGGGGATGCCAAGGCGGCTATCATCAACCGCCAGGCGTTGCAGGCGGTTGATCGTCGTCGGATCAACTTCGTTGAGTATCGACCCCAGTTGCCCCTGACGAATGCGATCGTAAAGCGAATCACGCTCCTCAACATTTCTCACCGTGCCAGTGGCGTCGCGGCCAAACGAATTGGCCTGCTGCATTTGCCCCAACTTTTCAGGCAGCGTCATCGCGGCGACGAGCGCCTCTACGCGCTCCTCGAGCCTTTCCTCGGCGGCCAGCCAGGCCGGCCTGCGCGGGGTGTCCGCGACGGAACTTGCCGAATCGGA
This sequence comes from uncultured Planctomycetaceae bacterium, assembly GCA_964532675.1. Lineage (GTDB taxonomy): Bacteria > Planctomycetota > Planctomycetia > Pirellulales > Lacipirellulaceae > JABDGM01. Next base: position 9,893 of record CAZHIV010000155.1, on the reverse strand, counting down.
TTGAGCGCTTGCCGCAGCGGCCAAGAGAGCGAGTAGCGCGAAGCCGACAATTGCGCCCAGCGAGTGATGGAAACCGTTCAAATCAGGGATGCGATAATCGGGACAGTTTCACTTTGGTTGTAGCAATGTTGAGCAGAGAGCGAGTAACCCTCCTAGATTCTTCCATCTCTCGACCCGCCACCATCATACGCCACACCTTTCGCTACATCAACAAGTTGCGAAAATGCCGGGCGTTGCTGGTCATCGTTAATCATGTTACGCTAGCTGCCGGTCGTCGATTGCGACCCGCTGCCGAGCACTTCGATCAGTGTTCGGGTTTATCGGATTGCAATTTCATGTAGTCGGATCTGATGAGTAGTCTATGGCTCGCATTCCCGTAGGCGGGGGGCCGGAATTGCCCCCCTGGCGATTAGGGCATTTATGACTGGCGGATCAAATCGCCTGGAAGACGATCGGCAACGGATCCTCGGCGCCAAAACTCGCGGAACGCTTCCGACGATCGGCACTTACGTCCGTTTATCCGGTCCGGGCTGGCTACAAAGCGCCTTGACGCTCGGCGCCGGCTCGCTCGGCAGCAGCCTGTACCTGGGCATCTTGGGCGGCGTCGCGCTGCTTTGGCTGCAGCCGTTTGCCATGATCCTCGGTGTGATCATGCTCGGCGGCTTGAGTTACATCACGCTTTCGACGGGTAAGCCACCGCTGCGAGCGATTAACGAGCACGTGAACCCCGTACTGGGGTGGTCTTGGATCGTGGCCGTGCTGATGGCCAACGTCGTGTGGTCCTTGCCGCAGTATGCGTTGTGTTTTGCGGTCGTGGAACAGAACTTGGCGCCGCAGCTCTTTCTGGGAGATACGTGGCTTGGCTCAGGCGCGGGCGGCGGCGACGCGGGAAAGTACGTCGTTTCTCTCGCCGCGCTTGTCCTGTGCACCTGCATCACGTGGAGCTATGGCAGCGGCAGCATCGGCATTCGGATCTATGAGTTCCTGCTGAAAGTCGTCGTAGCAGTAATAGTACTTTGCTTTATTGGAGTCGTTGTGCGGATGTCCGCGACGGGCGACGGAGTCGATTGGGGCCAAATCGCTCGCGGATACATCCCGAACGTGCGGCATCTTTTCGAACCATCTGCCACGTTCGAGCCGCTACTGAGCCAGATTCCGAACGCGGCGGCCCGGGCTTATTGGGCCGGCTTGATCGTGAGTGAGCAGCGCGACGTGATGATCAGCGCCGGAGCCGCGGCGGTGGGGATCAACATGACCTACATGCTGCCGTCGCTCTTGCTCAGTCGCCGCTGGGACCGAGATTTTCGCGGGCTCGCCATATTCGACCTGTCCACGGGCATGTTCATTCCCTTCATCCTGGCCACGAGCTGCGTCGTGATCGCCGCCGCCCATCAATTTCATACGAAGCCGGCCAAAGGGTTCGATTTCAGCGGCCCTTCGGTGGTAGTCCCGGACCATTTCGCGCGCGAGTATGCGTCTATGCTCGCGCGGCGAGATCAGGCGTTGGTGGATGCGAGCCTGGCCGGCCGGCCGGTGGACCTCGCCGAACAAGAGATGGCGGCCGTTTTAGTGCGGCGCGACGCCCTGGATTTGTCGCGCGCGCTCGATCAACTGTTTGCCAGCCGCGACGGCCAAGGTGGTCGAGTCTTCTCCAATCTCGCGTTTGGGATTGGAGCTGCCGGGATGGCTCTTTCTTCGATCTCTCTGATGATGTTGATCTCCGGATTTGTCGTCTGCGATGTGCTGCGCAGGCCCCCGGCGGGATGGACCTTTCGACTCGGTTGTTTGATTCCGTCGTTCTGCGCACTCTGGCCACTTGTTTGGCAAGGAGATACGCGGGCCTGGCTTACGGTCGTCGCCGGCGTGTTTGGCGCCATGCTGCTGCCAATCGCCTACGTGTCGTTTGTTATCCTGATGAACCAGCGAGAACTAATGGGTCGCGAAATGCCGACCGGCTGGCGGCGCGTCGTGGTCAACGCGCTGATGCTGTTCGCGGCCGCGGCCGCCACGGCGGCCGGCATTTCCGCCATAGTCAAGAAAGCGGGCCCCGCTGGTATGGGGCTCGTGGCGGCCTTTCTCCTTCTTGTAGCCATCGTGCAATTGGCCCGTCGACGCGGCCGTCCGGCTGATGGCTCGGCGCACTCTGCCGACCAACCGTAACCACACCAGGATTCACCAATGAACGACGCTCATAAGCGAATGAATCGACGGCAATTCACCGCAGCGGTTACGGCCACGGCCGCTGCGCTCGCACTTCGATCGCCACTTCAGGCCGCGGTTCGCTCGGCGTCGGATTACACGTACTGCGCGTTCATCAAGTTCTTGCAGACATTCAGCTATGAGGAGCTGGCCGAGAAGATAGCTCAAGCCGGATTTGATGGCGTCGAGGCGACGTGCCGTCAGAAGAACAGCTACATTCGCCACGGCATCTGCAATCGGAGCAGCAGCCGACATAATCGAAGTCAAAACGGACATCGATGGCCAGCATCGTAGTCCGCCCACTGACATCGGCTGCGACGAATTAAGCGAAAGCTCGATATCGTATCGGCCGCGGAGCACGGAAAACGTCGGGCCAAACTGGCAGCGGGAAACGCCCAAGTAGCAATACAGTTCTCTTTCGAACCGCGAGAATGGCGCAGGCGAGGCCGGGTTAGTTGCCCTAGGCGCTATCTGACTTGCCGCCATCAACTTTCGCGTCGATGGGCATCAGGTGCTTCGGCAATGCGGGATAGCCATAGAGGAAGCCTTGCGCGCATATAAAGCCGATCTGCCGGCAAATGTCGTGATCGCCTTCGGTTTCGATGCCCTCAGCAAGCGGCGTGATGCCCAGGTCGCAGGCCATTTTCACCAGGCTGGCGAGCAGCCGCTGGCGATCCGTGGAAGCGGAATCCAGGCGCTGCACAAGCTTCATGTCGAATTTCAGATAGTCGGGGGGCACGTCGACCAGCTCTACCAGGCGCGCCTGCCCGGCGCCGAAGTCGTCGTACGCCAGCCCGATTTGCAAGTCCGCGAGCGCCGCCCGGAGCCGGCGCATCGCATCGCCGCAGGTCACCACCCCTTCATGGATTTCCAGTACGAGCGGCCGGCGCGGCTCGAGCTCGCGAAGTTCATTCATCGAGAAGATCAGCAGTTCCAAATCCTCGACCTCGGCCGGATGCGTATTGACGAACAGCGGCTGACCCTCGGGCAGGACCTGGCCGTTGCGGATTCCCTCTTCGCGCAGGATGCGGCTCAGCTCCCCTTCGAGGTTTAGAACTCGAGCCGCCGCAAACATCGAATGCGGGTCCTTGAGGCCGAAAAAACGGCTGCGGGCCAGAACCTCGTAGCCTAACACGCTGCGGTCCGCCATCGACACAATCGGCTGAAAGTGCGGAGTGACGGCGCGCTGCGTCATCAGTTGATCGAACTGAATTAGCGCCAGCGCCCGGTCGCAGGAATCTTCTTGAATTGTCTTCGGTCCGCTTTCCGTGTTCTGCTGCACGACGCGAAACACGACCTGGCCGAATTGAAGCAAGTCACCATGCCCCACCGTACACGGCCGATCGATCCGGACCCCGTTGACGTATGTGCCGTTCGTGCTGCCCAGGTCTCGCAGCAGCAAACCGCGCTCGACGACCGTCAGCTCGGCATGCTCGCGTGACACGGTCGGACTGGGAATGCATAACGTGGCCTCCGGTTTACGCCCGATGACAAACCGCGATGCGTCAACCCGGACCCGGCGCATTGGCTGGTCGTCGGCGAGCTGGCCGCATAGGTGCCAGGCCGTGCGCTGCGACGGCAATGAGTCGACTATCGACATCCTACATCACCATGGTTTGGCACAAAGCCTGCTGTGACTCAGTTTCAATTGCCTCTTCGCCGGGCCACGAATCCCGCGTGGCTCCCGCGCCCGCCGCGATCAGCGGTGTCCACGAAATATCGTTTCGACAATGGACGCGCGCCGCAAACTCGATCCGATCGCGGCGACGCTCGACGAACTCGGCCGCGACGTGCGGAAGCGAAATGTCTTCGGCCTCCACACACAATGTCAGGTTATCGCTCAATCCGACGACCACCGTTACCGCCGTGCCGATGGCATCCGCCAAGGTGGACTGATCGAACATGTTGTCCGCATGGCGTGGCACGACCGTCAGCACACGCCGTTTGCCGCCGAACGCCAAGAGCGCCGGCGTGGCGGCGGCCAAACCGGAACGCAGCTCGTTGCTCGCGCGTTGATCGTCTCTCGCCAGCTCGCTCTCCAGCGTGGCGATGCGGGCGACGGCGTCGGAAACCGCTTGGCGGGAAAACTCCTGCAGTTTTGCCGCCAGTTGGGCACGCGGTCGACCTCCTTGCATTACTACCGTGAACAAGCCGCCGAGTGAATGGATGCACTCCGACTGCAGCCGTGCGTCCACCGTCTCGGCAACGGTCGGCACCTTGACTAGCAGCTTGGCGGCGACGTCGGTCTCGGCGGTGCGGCCGGCGGGCGTCAGCGATTTCGCTTCGCAGCCTGCGGCTGCCGACTCGACCGAACGGCTGACAGTCGCCGCGATTTGGTCAATTTCTCGTCCCAGGGCCGTGATATCGTCGGCCAGTGTCTTGCACTCGCTCAACAGCACTTGCACGGCATGGCCGGCTGCCAACATAGCGAAGTGCTCTAGCCGCAAGTGGAAATACGCTTGCGTGCGATGTGGATTATCTGTCTGCATCGGGGCTGCGGCCACTTCGCGCCGCACCTCGAGCAGTTGATCAAGCAACGCGGCAAGCCGCTGTCGTAGTTCGGCATGCAGAGCCCGCAATTGCTCATCGATCCACTGCAAATTAGACCTTGTCCCGCTGAGCCGGTCGCAGGGATCGTCAAGGCGCTTCATTATCCAACGGCGGAGGTCGCCGCGCAGCTTCTCCACAAATGGCTCGACGATGATTTCCGGCCGCTTCCCAAGCAGCAAGAAGTCGCTCTGTTCGGCGTTCGAAAGCTCGGCGCTGCCGAAAATGGCGTTGATGGCTTGCAGCCGTTCTGGCTCCGCACTTTGGCTGGTGCCGTGGGCGGCCAGCCAAGCGGACAGGTACGCGTCTGTTTCGCTGCCCAGCTCGAATTCCACAAGCGAACGTGCATTGGCTATAATGCCGGCCGTATCGAGCTGCAATCGGCGCATGAAGTTCGCGCCGGATTCGATCCTATCGCCGGTCATCTTGCCCGGCGTCGGCATGCCGTGAAGCGGACTGTGCTGTCGACGATGCACGTTGTGTTTGACTTCCGAGCCGCGCCATCGCGCCAGTACCTGCTGACTCACCAAGCCTGCAAATTCGTCGCAGAATTCGTCTGGCGCGCCCGCCCGTTGGTACCATCCGAACGAACGTATCGTTCGCTTGCCGCCGTCAGTTTGCGATGCCTTGCCAGTCGCCTGTCGGCAGGCATCGAAGAAAGCCGGCGAGAGGGCGTTCAAACACAGGTATTCGGCGACAGCGTGGGTCGCCTGGTCCAACTCCACCGAATTCAGGCTCTCGCCCAGGTGGAGTAGATAGGTGTCGTCGAAAGCCGGCACTCCGGCCGGATGCGCCGGCAGCCCGCAACTCGAGTCGCCGGGGTAGGAGTTCTCAGTTTGTTCGAAATGATGGAATTCAGTGAGCCAGGAATAGGCGTTCACGCGCGCCAATTCGCAATGTCGCGGATCGCCGCCGGTCGAATGCATCATCAAACCATGCACGCGCGCTCCACTCACGCCGAGCTTTTCGAGGATCGCGCGAATGGCATAGCCAATGTCGAGCGACATCCCGCTGCCGGTGCCGCCGGAGATTGAGGCCACGACGCAAACGCGCAGCGAGTCGCCGCGGAACTCCTTCCCGAGCGCGTTACTCGCGTCGGCAAGCGACTCCGGATCGCAGGCCTGCATGAGCGCCCGCCTGATCCGCTGGCCTGTTTGCCGCGCGTGGTCGGCAAAGGCCAGTCGGCCTAACGGGCGCAGCCCCTCGGTTTGCAGCGAGCGGGGAATGTTGTACAGCCAGCGGCGGCTCAGCCAACCCAAGATCTGTTGCGAATTGTCGCGATAATGTTGTGGCCGGCGAAGCGGCAGGTTGAGGATCTCCTCGTGCGTAAGCCCGTCGCCGCGCGTCGCGTCAGCCAGTCCGCGCGCATCGGTGTCCAATAACAGGAACTGCACGGCCGGCAGCGCCGCGGAATTGAGCCGCTTGCGAATCAGGCGGCGCAAATGCGTAAGCACGCGACCGGCGGTCCCACCGATTCCCACCACGAGCGTCGGAACCGGCCGCTCGTCGCGACCTTGCAATTCAATCGGCGGTAGATCGACGAGTCGGGCGTCCGGCGCCGGCAGTTCGACGAGCAGTTGACGCGGCGGCCCCACCCAATCTCCGGCATCGCCCACGTCGAATGCGTCGGTCGGCATCGCCTGCCGCGGCGACGCCGCGTAATCGGACGGTTCAGCGACTTCGGACTGCGAAGACGATGCTTTGGAAAAGGCCGAATCCGTGATGTTCGCATTGCACAAGACGTCGATGAACTCGCGGCAGGTGGCGTAACGGTGCGGCGGGTCCTTCGCTAACGCGCGCGCCACCGCGTAGCGATCGGCGGAGGAAAGCGCGGAGAGCTCCGGCTCGTCATTGAGATGCTGAAGCGTCAGCTCGGCCGCGTTGCTCCCCATGAACGGCAGAGTGCCCGTCAGCATTTCCTGGTACACGATCGCTAATGAATATTGATCGCTGTGTCGGCTCGGTGTGCCGCGGAACACTTCCGGCGCAGCATACAGCGGCGTCATCCCGCCGACCAAAGATGCCTGCGAATGCCGGACGTCTTTAACCAATCCGAAGTCGGCGACTTTGACGTGACCCGCGAGCAGCAAAAGATTTTCTGGCTTGACGTCCAAATGTTGCAGCTCGTGCGATTCACTCATGAAGTCGAGTGCGTCGGCCGCGTCGCGCAAGTAACTCAGCAACTCATTGCGCGGGATGCCAATGAGAGATTCGCGGCGGCAGGCCTCGAAACGGTCCTTCAGGCTGCCGTCGGCAAGTTCCGTAACCACCACAAGCCGGCCATCGACCACTTCGATCCGTTCGAGCGACAGTAAAAAGGGGTGCCGCACGCCGCGAATCCGCTCCAAGGCGCGCAGCTCGTTCGATGCGCGCTTCTCATGCTGCTGGCCGAAGACGAATTTGATCGCCTTGGTGAGCCCGCCGGGCGCCTCGGCCCGCCATACCTCACCGTACCCGCCGGAGCCGAGGTGCTCGATCAGCCGGTAGCCAGGCAGCGGTTCAAGATTAACTTCGATTTCAGTTTTCACTGGACCGATCCTTTGGTTCCATGCACCGGTGAAGGCTCGTTTGGCTGTTCCAGCTGCGAGGTGCTATTCTCCGAAGTCCGCTTACTGGATGTGGGACCCTTCGCCGGCACAACTTGGCTCGCCTTCTCCACGTCGGCCGCCACCGCGGTGAAATAACTCTTCACGGCCCGGTCGAGATAGTCCGGCCGCAACTCCATCGGACGCCCCGAATACGCACAGTAATTCTTGATCTGCGCCAGGAGGTCACGGGCATGGCATCGCCGCAACGGACGGCGGTAGGGCGCGTAGTGCGTTTGCACCAGGTAATGCACGGCCTCCGGTACAAATCGGCATTCGAACGATTTGCACGCGGCTTCAAAGAGCTTGCCGAACTCGCCCAATGACGGGTCTTTCACTTCGATCTTGTACGGGATGCGCCGCAGAAATGCCTCGTCAGCCAGGTCGAGTGGCTCGAGGTTTGTCGAAAAAATGATCAACTGCTCGAACGGCACTTGAACCTTCTTGCCGGTGGCCAACGTGAGAAAGTCGTGTCGGCATTCCAACGGCACAATCCATCGGTTCAACAGCTCAGTCGGATCGATCCGCTGCCGGCCGAAGTCGTCAATCAACAGGCAGCCGCAATTGCTCTTGAGTTGGATCGAGGCTTCGCCGACTTTGGACGTGGGATCGTGGCGAATTTCGAGGTTGTCCATCGTCAGCTCGCCGCCAACAATCACAGTCGGACGGCGGATCTTCACCCATCGCGGATCGGTGTGCGCCATTTTGAAGATGCTGTCCTCGGCCGTTTCCACTGCTTCGTGGCAAGCCGCGTCGTAAAGCTTGATGAACTGGCCATCTTCGGTGAGCGTGCGCGGGATCCAGATATGCTGGCCGAAGCAGCGGGTGATACGCTTCGCGATCGTCGTCTTGCCGTTGCCGGGCGCGCCGTACAGGAACAGGCCCGCGCCGGAGTTAATCGCCGGACCCAACAGGTCGAACAAATCGGGCTCGACGCTGATCCCACGAAACGCCGCCGCCAGCTGCTCGCGCCGTGCGGCCTCGGCTCGGATCGTTTGCGCTTCGACCGACATCACATAATCGTCAAGCGGAACGGGTACCGGGCCCACATACGAGCACGCCTGCATGGCAGCCCGCGCCCGCGAAATGCCTTGCTCAGTGAGCGCATAACAATAGTCGCTCAGTGCCGCCTGCCCTTGATGCACGAGCACCTGCCGCGACCGCAGCCCCAACAGCACGTCCTCCAGCAGTCCGAACGGCAGGCACAGTCGCTGTGCGATATCGCGACCGCTGGTCGAGCCGACTTGCAGCAAGTACTTGCAGATCAGCGTCTCGATCACGATCGGGCTAATGCCTAGTTGATCGAGCGACTGTGGCTCCGCCGGATGGAAGACGTCGTCGGTAAGCAGCGAGGCCAACAGGCCCGGAGATTGCGTTTCAGTATGTGTTGCGCTCATTGATCGCTCGGGCTTCCGCGCCGCCTCGCGCAATCGCCGTCGATGAACAGCAGGCGGTTACTGCCGTCCTTGCTGATTACCCCATTAAAGAAGCCTACGTTGCAGTGGGCCGGCGGGCGAAGACGGGCCAGGGCGACTAGAGATCAGCCTGTGCTTAGCACGCACAAGCGATTTAACCGTTAGATGCGTGGCTGGCCACCCCTTGAGGCCTGGCAATGGGCCTGGCTCCGATTTCGACAATTGCAGCGCATAACTGGCGGTTGTCGACCAGGTCGTCGCCGTCGCCCAGCGCAGCGTTGGGGCTGTCCGTCTGCCGGATAACCCGGCCGAGCAGTCGTACTGCGGAACTGGCTCGTCAACGGCAGGTTTATGCCAAATGTTCGTGACGCCTTCGAAGGCGACCGGCGAATCTGGCGTGTTGCGGTCCAAGATTGGGCTGGCAGGTTGCCCAGATTGACGGCCGCGCCCGCGGTCACCCTGGTTCAGCGCATTGGGCACAAACAAGCTGTCGACGGCCGAGCAATTATTTCAGGTTATCAAAGAGCGAGAGCCCGAATCGAGCGAGAGAACCAACATACGCGGTATTTATACAGATGTACAGAGAAGATTTGGCCGCCCAAAAAACCGGTAGATTCAACCCGACTTGGACATCACGGAATTCTGGTCGTTTCAGTGGTCAGCGAGTAAACATCGTTCGACGCCGTGGCGTCGATACGATTGATGCCACTCTTACTTCCTCGCGTCTCTTCCCATTCGTCGCTTTGCGCCGGCCGAAAAACAAGTAGGGACCGTCGCGACCATACGCACGTCTCGCTGCACAACGTGGTCGGCGCTGTCGAGTCATTGCCCGAACCGCTGGCCGAGGGCACCACACTGCGGGCAACCGGAACCGACGATCGCGTTTTTGATTCGTCGAAAGGTGCCGCGCGGGTGACGGCCCAAGCGTCATCTGAGGGGCAGAAACGTCACTCCCCGGCCCGTCCGAGGGACGAAAACCTGCGCACGAAAAACGCTGTTAAGCCATTGCCGTCGAAAGAGTTAGATGAAGCGGAGGGCATGGGATTCTTTCCCACCGCTTCTCGCAACCCTCTTGCGATTGGCCAACTTACATCTAACTGCTTTCCAGCCAGCAACTTAGCCCCGCCTCATTGCTACCCGTCATTCC
>CAZHIV010000154.1:0-6474 GCA_964532675.1 uncultured Planctomycetaceae bacterium | reverse complement strand
AATAACTTCTTCTACAGCCATGCCCTCACGATGTTCAACAGCGAGCCGTTCACGCACACGGGTCTGATCGCCAGCTACGCGGTGAACGACGACGTCACCTTGTACGGCGGCTGGACGCTCGGCTGGGACACCGGCTTCGATCAGTTCGGCGGCGGCAGCAACTTCCTCGGCGGCTTCAGTGCCCCGCTGATGAGCGATGTGACCTTTACCTATATGTGCACGGCCGGCGACCTCGGCTGGCGCGGTGAAGGCTACAGCCACAGCCTGGTGTTCGACGTCGCACTGTCGGAGAACTGGAACTACGTCCTCCAGAGCGACTTCGTGAGCGTCGACGACTCTCCCGTCCTTGGACAGGACAACGAGGATGTTGGCATCAACCAGTACCTGTTCTACACCTTGAACGACTGCTGGAAGGTGGGTGGACGGTTTGAATGGTGGAAGAGCGATGTGCCCAATGCTGGCGAGAGCACCTCGTTCTACCAAGTCACCGGTGGCATCAACTACAAGCCGCATGCCAACGTGGTGATTCGTCCCGAAGTTCGCTACGACTGGTCGCCCACCGATTTGGTGGACGCTGCGGGCGATGACTACAACAACTTTGTGTTCGGCATCGACGCGATCTTCACCTACTAAGGACCGAGAACAGGCCGGAGCTCAGAATCAGCAGCTTGATCGTGCATCGCGGCTCCGGCACCTGAAAATCGCGAACTGACGACAGCTTGATTTTCCCACGCACAACCGGGGCCGCCCGCAAAGCGGCCCCGGTTTTTTTGCGCTTGGCAGAAGCCGGCCGTTGCCTATCGCCCATTCGGGGAAGCCACGGTCAACAAGGCTAACGAACGAGCGGCCGCACGCGCTACCATCTGCCTAAATAAGTGGAAGCACTTGCTCATCCCACAGGCAGGCCGCGAACGATCGCACCGATTCTAGTCGCCGTCGTCTCTCTCGCGTCAATTTCTAAGCGCCGAGCGGCAAACGATTTACGTACCAGTTCGCGGCGTCCGAATCTCGCCCGACGCAACTGGCACAGCAGTTGCCTTTCGCCTGCATCGTCATGAGGCCGCGAATCGTGTGATTCAATGAGCCATGAAGTCCACAGGGATGTGAACGAACCAACCGAATGCCCATCGAGGCTTGGGCGGGTATTCCGCCTGGCCCGCCCAAGCCCGGGCATTTCCGGTCCCTGCGATGAGGAAATGATCTTTCGAGCCGGTGCCACCAGGCTGCACTCGGCAGATTCCACGACAAGAAATCTACTGCCAAGCCAACCGAATGCCCATCTAGGCTTGGGCGCTCTTTTCCGCCTGGGAGCGCCCGAGCCGGGGCATTTTTTTTCTTTTCCAGCCAAGCCGATGCCGGTGCGGGCCCCTCACGATCGGCCGTTCGCACCTTGCTGAGCCAGAAGGATGCCCCAATGGCTTGGGTGGAGTCTCCGCCTAATCCGCCCAAGCCGGGGCGTCCCATGCGGAGGTTGCAGGATGGTGGATGCGGGATGCCGGGAGGGGATTGGGCAGACAGTGCATATCATCTAGAATGTGATTCGCACCGACTGGGCTTGGCAATAGTTGCCTTGTCCCTGATTCCCGCATCCTGCACCCTCAACCCTCCCCGATGAAGCTCATCATCGCCATCATCCAGCCCAGCAAGCTCGAGGACGTCAAGAAGGCGCTGCAGGAAGTCGAGGTCGTGCGGCTGACCATCATGGACTGCCAGGGCTTCGGCCGGCAAAAAGGCCAGGCCGAGGTGCTCTACAAACGCAACGAGTTCACGCTCAACCTGCTCCGCAAGGTGCAGCTCATGATCGCGGTGAACGATAATTTCGTCGAACCGACGATCAACGCCATCATCAAGGGCGGCCGCACGGGCACCACCGGCGAGATCGGCGATGGAAAGATCTTCGTTCTACCGCTGGAAGACTGCATCCGCATCCGCACCGGCGAACGCGGCGGCGAAGCCATTTAGGCCGGCCAGCGGTGCATTTCTAAGTGCCAGTCTGCGCAATAGACTCTTCAGATTGCGAATTCTTGCGCAAGGCCGCGTCCAGTTGCTACACTAAGAGCGTTCTAACAAAACGTCCTCCGAAAGGGGGACAGGCCAGTCCCCGCCGTTTTGTTAGAACGCTCTAACTCATGGAGAATGAGCGACGCGGCGGCTGCCACGTTCGCCGGCTCGACGGTGAGCATACCTTTTCGCCGCTCAACCAACGCAGTCGCTAACTTCAACGAAAACGGAACAGCATTGGTGAACTCGAATTATTCGACGGCCCTCCGCCGTATGATGACCTCGCAGTACCTTGCCAGGACTGCAGGACTCTTAGTGGTATTGGCGCTCGCCAGCAATTGCGGCCGTGCCATTGCGGCCGACCTCACGTTCAACATCAGCTACATTGCCGAATCCGACCCTCTTCCCGGCACCCGCGTTTACGGCGACGTGTGGGCCGAAAACGGCTTCGTTTACGTCGGGACCGATGTGAATAACGGGGGGATGCACATCTTTAGCATTTCCAATTCGGGCGTCCCCACCTTTCTGCATAGGTACGATGGCGACCAGTTGGAAGATGTCGAGGTACGCGACGGTATCGGATTCTTTGGCAGCGACGTCACGACCTCGTCCTCGGGAACGGGAGTGGATATCGTTGACCTCGCCATTCCGTTCGACCCCATTTTCTTGAGCCGAGTCGACGGATCGACCTGCATTAGTCCGGGTGTGTGCGCGCACAACAAAGTGCATACTCTTTCGGTCGCCCAGGCGCCCGACGGCAATTCGTATCTCTACACGACCGACAATGCCACGGACGTCATCAAGATCACTAGGGTATTTGATCCTGAAAGCCTGGACGACAATCCAAATACGAACCCCGTCGTTGCACCGCTGCTCGTGAAGAGCCTCGATTTAGGGATTGGACCGGTGGGCGGCACCAATATCGCTGCTCACGAAGTCGTCGTTCTCAACGACCGGATGTACGTGGCAAGCAAGGACAACGCCTTTACGACGTGCTGCGGAGTCACCAGCATTTACGACGTTTCGGAACCGGCCAATCCCGTGCTGCTCAAGAACTTTGATTCCGGTCCCCGCTCGCATACGGCCATGCCCTCGGCGGATGGCAACACCCTCATCGTCACCGAGGAGCGTCCGAACGGCAATGTCCATATTTACGACATCTCGAATCCGAGCAATCCGATCTTGCGCTCCACGATCAACCGCACCACCGTGGGCATCGACGCACACAGCCCGCATCATCCCCACGTGCACGGCAAGTTGCTGTTCCTTACCTGGTACGAAGCGGGCTTGCAGGTGTTCAGCATCGCCGATCCGGCTAACCCCATTCACATCGGCGCATTCGACACGTATCCGGGCACTTCGACCAGCTACAACGGCAACTGGGGAGTCGACCTGTCGATGGGGCTTAAACGGGTACTGCTCAGCGACCGCTCGCGCGGCCTGATCGTCGTCGATGCGTCGAATGTGATTCTGCCCGGCGACTATGACCAAAACACCGTGGTGGACGCGGCAGATTACGCGGCCTGGCGCGCGGCGTTCGGCCAGGACGGTGGCCTGGATTATCACAATGGGCCCATCGCAGATGGCAATTTCGACAATGTCGTTGACGCCGCAGATTACGTGATCTGGCGCAGCAACGTAGGGCAAATCGGCACAAGCAACACCAGTAGCCCATGGTTCACGATCATTACCTACGTTCCGGAACCCGCCACGGTGCACCTGCTCGGCCTATGCATCTACCTGGTTTGCTCTTGTCGTTTCACCCGAAACGTCTTGCGCCGAAGGGCCTCTTCGCTTGGATGATGCAGAAGCTGCCGCGGTGGGGAGCCCGCAGCTCCGAATGGGCGCTATACACGGCCTCGCAGGAACCGCGCACCACCGCCAGCTAAATGAGCTGGCCGTCGCGCAAAGTTCAACCGGATCGATCGAGCGCCTAACGGATGGCGCCCTCTCCGCTCTTATCGCCGGTCAGAACGGGCTCTCGTGAATGATCCGCTCCTCGCCCGAATGCGGATTTCCGTCGCGCGTCGAGAGGGCGTTCAGGATGGCCGGGTCGGCATCGTCCCACACGAATTGAATGCTCGCATCGCAAAGCATGAAGAAAGCGCCGCCCGGATGCCGGCTGCCGAACGACTCGGCGTAAGTCCCTTCCGTGCCGTGATCCATGTCATCCGACGTCTCGATGTTGAAGCCTTCGTTGAACGTGGTCCCCAACACAAACGCCGGGCCTCCGGCAAACAGGCCGGGCTTCTGGTTGTCCCAAACCCTGGAGTTCGGCACGACTCCCCACAACGCTGCCCGCGACCAGTAGCTGGCCCGCTCGCCAACCGCCAACGTTTTCGACAATCCGTCCTGCACTTCCTGCGGCCGGATCGCGCGATTCCGCCCAAACACTCCGTCGAAATCGTCGCGACAGAGCTTGCACGTCGGCCGGATTGTGCCCGCGCAGGCCACATAGTTGGCCGCCGCCATCTTGCAAATAATAAGCGTCGAACTCTTCGAAGGAATACTGATGATGGGCTCGAACATGTCGTCGGACGGGCAGATGAACAGCGGCACCGATGTCAGCCGAACCAGCTCGGTCTCGGGGCCGCGGAGCGACTTCGTAAAATCCGCATGTTTGTAAAGCGCCGTCTCTTCGATGTACGGCATGAGCATAGCGCCCCAGGCCCAGCCGGGACCCTTATCATCGAGATCAGGAAGAACGTCCGATACGTAGCCCGGCGGAAAGGCCCGCTGGGCGAGCACGTAGGACTGCATCCCGATGCCAATCTGCTTGAGATTGTTCGCGCATTGCGATTTGCGAGCAGCGCCGCGTGCCGCCTGGATGGCCGGCAGCATGATCGCCAGAACCGCGCCGATTATCGCAACGACGACCAAGATTTCAACAAGCGTGAACGCCGTGCGGCGCATGTCGCTTCGGGTTAATTCGAAGTGCGGCGCGTAATTCATGCTTGCCCTTTATCGTGGTATCGTACGATCAAAAGTCACAGGAATCATCGCTGCAGTTCGTTGCGCTTGTATTCGTAGAATAGGCATTGGCGCCGGCAATGTCAATTATAGCAGCGATCGGAAGTGGGCGCGTTTCCGCAAGCCCAGCACGATCGGGGCGTGCCACGCCGTCAAAGCAAAGACGCCGAAGCGCATCCCCGATCGGAATCGAATGTGCCGTTTCCAAATGGCGACTTCGATGGCGAGGACCTACGCCGCGCGGCGCGGGGCGAAGGTGCCGGAACGCCGCGGACTTATTTCGAACGGTTCCGGCAACGGTGCGGGCTGCGGGGCAAGAATCACCTCGCCGGCATTGCGCGTGCCCGCTGCGGCCCAGGCCTCGGCTTCGCAGGTCAGAGCGTCGAGCAGGCGCTCGACGCGGCCGCGGCAACGCTCAATGCCGTCGCGGTCCAGATCGGGCGGCAACATCATCGGCGGGCCAAGGACGGCCCGCGCCCGCGAAAACGGCCGCGGCACCGCGAAGCGGTCCCAGCTATTGGTCCGCCAGGGCCGGTCGTAACCGAAGCCCATCGCGACCAGCGGCACTCGCAGCCGCGAGGCCAGGTAGATTGGGCCTTGCGCCAGTTGGCGGCGGGGTCCGCGCGGGCCGTCGGGCGTGATCGTGAGATGTTGCCGCCGGCTTCGCTCGGTGAGTTCCCAGATGGCCCGCGCGGCGCCGCGATACGTCGAGCCGCGGACGCAGTCGAAACCAAAGTGATTCGCGATACGGCCCAGGATGTCCGCGTCGGCGTGCTGGCTCAACAGCATCGTCAGGTGGCAGTGGCCGCGGAGGTAAAGGGGCGCGAGGATGTTCTCGTGCCAGAAGATATAGATCCGCGGCCTGTCGACGCCCAAGGCAGGATCCACCGTTCGGTCGTAGAACACGCCCCGGTAGTCGAGCGTGCTCATCCAAGCGCGGATTCCCTCGGCCGCGATCAGGCCCCCCAGCTTGACCAAGGCGGCCGGTAGCCGCGGTTTGCGTTTCTTCTTACGTGGCATCGTTCGCATCCGTGCGAAAAGGGGAGCGGCGAAATCATATTTAGCCCCCGGTCATTGACCGGGGGCTAACTAGGCCAATCGCCCGTGAAAACCTCGACCGCGGGGCCTGTCATGTACACGTGATTGTCCGCCTCGTTCCATTCGATCTGGAGGTCGCCGCCGCGGAGGTGTACCTGCACGCTTCGCCCGCTGCGGCCGGTGAGCACGCCCGCCACGCAAACGGCACAGGCCCCCGAGCCGCAGGCCAGCGTTTCGCCGGAGCCGCGCTCCCAAGTTCTCTGGCGCAGCTCGCGTTCGCCGAGGACTCTGACAAATTCGACGTTGACCCGTTTGGGGAAGTGCGAGTGCGTTTCGATCTGCGGGCCGATGCCGAGCACCCAGTCGTCCGTGGCATCCTCCAAAAAGACCACGCAATGAGGGTTGCCCATCGACAGGCAGGTGACTCGAAATTCGCGACCGCCGACCGACAGAGGCACGTCCACG
>CAZHIV010000153.1:0-3531 GCA_964532675.1 uncultured Planctomycetaceae bacterium | reverse complement strand
CCTTGCACCTTTACTAAAACACTCCTGTTGTTCAGGCGACCGTGAATCCGGCCTCAAACAGGCCGGCTACAGTTTTCCCTTGTGAACGTGTGAACGCACGGCCATCCCGACACAAGTCGCGCCAAGCGGCACGACGCGGATATGGCAATTTCGCAATGCAATCAAAGCGCCGATCTAACCAATGGCGCACGAACTTCACGACGTCGGAAGTCCCGATTGGACGCAAAACGATCCCCTACGCGGATTCCATGAACCGCGACCAGGCATAGATCTAACTGGTCGTCATGCTTGTCGCGACCACCCTGCGAGGCGGTTCCCTGCGACGTGTATCCAAACTTGCAGCGCGCCAAAACGAGCGCGAATGAGTTAGCTCTGCTTCCGCAAAGGCCTGTTCGGCCAGCTCCACGCGGAGCCGGCGGGTCGGTCGGTCCTCTGGCAGATGTTAGCGTTTAAACGCCTTGGACTTGGCGGTCACAATGGCAATCCTGGACCCAAAGCCATGGCTGTCACGGATACCCACCGCCCAAGAGTAATCCTGAGGGCGAGAGGCGGCCCTTGGCTCCGGCAGAAACCTGAAAAACCGTCTGCCGTACGCCAAAGCGGGCACCCGGCAGACGGATAGGCCGATGCCGGGCGGCCGGTAGAACCTGCCACAAACAGGCAGGACAGTCAACTCATGCGTATTCTTCACTATGCATCGGTAAAAGTCAAGCGGTAGATCGGCGGTGCAGGCAAAAATCGCAGAAAAAACATGCTTCTTGAACTGGGATCGGGTGCGTCGCCATCGTTACCCCCTACTTCTACTAACGGCGGTCGCACGACGCGGTCCGGCGCCGCCGGGCCGATCGCAACGCTAGCTCCTTTTTTCGTTAGGACCGGGAGAATCGTCAGATTTCCTACAAAGTCACAGCGGTCGAGGGCCGATAAGCGACGAAGGGTGCGCGGCCCATGCCAGCGCCCCATTCGCCGACCGCGCCAACTTTCGAACGCGAGGGCCGAATCATGCGATGCCTCGGGCCAAGACTTTTTACGTTTCTTTTATGCGCCATGCTGGCGTCGCCGCTTGCGGCCCAGCAGCAGGGATTCGGCGCGGGCGATCAGCCGAACGGCATTCGCTGGCAGCAGGATCTCGAAGCGGCGAAGGCCGTCGCACGCCAAACGGGCCGGCTCATCCTGGTGCACTTCTGGACTCCCGGCTGCGCCCCGTGCGTGACGCTCGAGCAGCAAGTGTTCAATCAGCCGGGCGTCGCAGCGGCCATCGATGCGCAGTTCGTGCCGGTGAGGCTCAATGCCGACGAGAACTCGACGATCGCGCAGGGATTCGGCATCACGCGGGTGCCGACCGACGTGGTCATTACGCCCAGTGGGGAAGTGATCGGCAAGCTGATCAGTCCGCCCACCCCCGGTGCCTACGTCGCGGAAGTTTCGCAAGTCGCCAGTGCTTATAATGCGACGCCGGGCTTGGCTTTCGACCGGGCCACCGCCGCGGTGCCTTCGCCGCCCCAGATCAATGCGGCCTACGCGAACCTTTCGGTGGGGGCCAATACAGCGCCGGTGATTGCCCAACCCGTTGTCCAACCGGTTGCGCCTCCGCTCGCGAGCCAAAGTCCGCCGCCCGCCGGCACTGCGTCCACATCCGTCGCCGCGCCTGCGCCAAGCGCGGGCGTCGCGCCGCTGTCGGCCGACAATCGGTACGTGCCGACGCCAGCGCCTGCGGCGAACACATCAGTTCAAGCGCCGTATGCGCCACCAAACCATGTTGCCAGTCCACAGGTTGCCGCGGCGCCGCCGAGCCAGGTGGCAAACCCGCACATGGCAACACGGCCATCGCCGTCGCCGGCGGGAACGGCGCAGCCCGTTGCTCCGCCGATGACCTCGGTGGTGCCGGTGAGCCCGGTAACTTCCGCAACGACGATGCAAATTGCACAGCAGCCGCCGGTCGCCGCGGCGCCTGCGCCGGCCGGCGCGACCGCTACCAATCATCTACCGCCCGGAGCGCCGCCGCTGGGCTTCGACGGGTATTGCCCGGTGAGCATGCGAAACCATTGGAGGTGGGTGCCGGGCGACCCGCGTTGGGGCATCGTGCATCGCGGCCGCACGTATTGGTTCGCGAGCCAGGCCGAGCAGCAGCAGTTCTGGTCCGATCCCGACCGCTATAGCCCGGCCCTCTCGGGCATGGACCCCGTGATGGCCGTCGATCACCGGCAGCAAGTGCCCGGCAAGCGCGAGCACAGCATCGACTACGACAACCTGTTCTACATGTTCTGCAGCGAGGCCACGCTGCAACAATTTACCGCCAACCCGGAGCGTTATGCTGTCGGCGTGCGCGAAGCCATGGGAATCCCACGCGGTCGGCTAGTGCGGTGAAAACGAGCCGTTCTGCAAATCATCGCCATGCCCACGTCTCGGCGGGGGCATGAGCGAAATCTTTGCAGGCACGCTCACTCAGGGCAGTGGCCATGGCACCCCGAAGGCTCGCTTGCTGGACAGCGATCTTGGAGCCTATCCCAGAACCGTCTGCGGAGAGGGGGACAGGCACACTTTGCTCCGGAGACTCCGCAAAATGAGCCAGTCCCCGACGGTTCTGGGATAGGCTCTTAGTCCTTCTTTAGCGAGCGCTGCAGCCGCACGACCTGGGCGCGGACTTGCTCCAGGCCGGGATTGAGGCGCAAAGCACGGCGGAAAGCTTCCAACGCTGCGACGGGATTGTCCTGCAGCAGGTAGCATTGGCCCATTCCGGCCGCCGCGGTGAAGTGATACGGATTGATCTCAAGTGCTTGGTGGCAATCGCGGATGGCCGCGTCGTACTGACCCAGGTGATAGTGGGCCATGCCGCGCTGGCACCAGGCTTCGGCAATCCACGGCGAGCTGTGAATTAGCTCGGTGGCCAGGCGGGCCGCTTCGGTATGATGCCGCTCGTCGTTGAGGTCGACGACGCGGCACAAGATTTCGCGCTGGTCTCGGCTGCCGATGCGTCGCCACAGTTGGCGAATACCGCTTTCCGCAATGGTGCGCACACCTCGGTCGCGGTCGACCAGCGCCCGGCCGAGTGCGACGTTCGAATCGTAATCGCCCAGCAAGCTGAGCGCGAGCGCGGCGGCGCGACGGGTGACGTAGTCGCCCATACTCAGCAACCGTTCCAGCGTGGCACACGAGTACCGCTTCCCGACGCGCCGGACGAAGACGGCGCAGTCGCTGTTAGTCAGGTAGCGGTTGTAATAAATCACCAAAACCGGGGTGCGCACTCGATGGGTGTCCACGACATCGACTCCGTTAATTGGCCCAATGAAGTCAGCTCTCGGATGAAACCGCGGTCGCGAAGGCCGCCGGGGCGACCGCGCGACGCCGAAACCGCCTCAACCGTGTTCCGTGGACGAAAGCCGGCAAAACGCCTCGTGTTCTGCCACGATGCAATTCCCGCGCCGCCGCGAAGGTGGTCCCGGTTATAAGAAACCGGGCGCGAAAGACGAGCCTCCACACACTCTCCCAGCCGACGCACCTCTCGGCCCCGCCAATCTCTAGGGTTGAGTT
>CAZHIV010000152.1:0-7570 GCA_964532675.1 uncultured Planctomycetaceae bacterium | reverse complement strand
GTCGCGCACCAGCTCCACGATGTGCTTATAGCAATCCGGTTCCGGCAGCTCGATGTTCACGCCGGCCCGCAGGGCCAGGGCCGCCGCTTGCTGGCCGTCCTCGGCCAGGTGATGCCCATACAGCTCCGGCCGCTCGTGCAGCTCGCGAATGGCGTAGTAATCGGAGACGACCGTGCCCGCGAATCCCCATTCGCCGCGCAGAACGTCGCGAAGCAGCCAGCGGTTGGCGTGCGACGGCACGCCGTCGATCTCGTTGTACGACGCCATGACGCTCAGCGCGCCCCCCTCGCGAATCGCCGCCTGGAACGGAGAGAGAAACACCTCGCGCAGCAGCCGCTCCGATACGTTCACGGGCGCGCAGTTCGTGCCTGACTCGGGCTGAGCGTGCGCGGCGAAATGCTTGAGCGTGGCAATCAGGTTCCGCTTTTCGGCAAACGTGGCGTCGCCTTGGAAACCCTTGACTGCGGCAACTCCCATCCGCGAAACCAGGTACGGATCTTCGCCAAACGTCTCCTCGACGCGGCCCCACCGCGGATCGCGCGCCACATCCACCACGGGCGTCAACGCCTGGTGAATCCCCCGCGCGCGGGCCTCGCGGGCCGTCATCGCGTACAGTTCGCGCACCAATTCCGGATTGAACGTCGCCGCCAGGCCGATCGGCTGCGGGAAGCTCGTCGCGCCGGGCGCCACGTGTCCGTGCAAACATTCGTCGTGAAAGACCACGGGAATGCCCAGGCGGGAGCTCTCCACGAAAAACCGTTGAATCGCGTTGGTCAGCTCGGCGCTGGCGCGCGGGCCCGTTTCCAAACCGAAGTCGGCCGGGCGGCCCACCTGGCCGAGGCCGTGACCGTGCCCGTAATACTGCGCCGCCTTCTGCGCATCGAAACGGCCCTCGTCGTCGAGCAGCGTCTCCTTTTTGAGATTCCAGACGCAGACCATTTGCGCCGCCTTCTCTTCCAGCGTCATCCGCGACACCAGGTCGGCGACGCGCTGAGCCACGCTGAGGCGGCGATCGCGATAAGGCGCTTGGTCGGGCGAATCAGTCATGGAACGATAAGATTCAGAACCGTTGTCAAAACCATCGATGCTTGCGACTCAGTGGCACAGGCCGCTGGCCTGTGTCGCAGTTTTGCAGTTTTGCAGCTTTCCGCACCGGCTAGCAGCCGGTGCCACTAGTTATGAAACCGAACCTTGTACTAGCGAACCTGCCAGTATAGTAAGCGCCCCACCGCGATCCGTTCAACTTTTGCGAAGAAAAATGTCGCGATTCTGTACGGCCCGTCAACGCACCGTGGACACTGGATATGCTGCAAGCCGCCGCAGTCTCAGTACAATAACAGAGTAGGGCACTCTCATGTAGAAAAGGCGGGGCCAGAGGCTCAATCCATGAAGCTGGGTCTGGGTTTGTATCGTCACATGCTCACGCGCGAGAACTACCGGTTCGCGCGTCAGGCCGGAGCCACGCACCTGGTGGTCCATCTGGTCGACTATTTCCAAGCGGCCGCCAGCGGCTCCTGCGATCAACCGACGGGGACCGACTCCGGCTGGGGCCGCGCGGGCGACCCGGACCGCCTGTGGACGGTCGAGGAACTCGCTTCGCTGCGCCGCGAAATCAACGACGCGGGCCTCGTGCTCGAAGCAATCGAGAATTTCGATCCGGCCCATTGGCACGATGTGCTCCTCGACGGCCCGAAGAAACGTGCGCAGCTCGAAGACATCAAAACGATCATCCGCCGCGTCGGCGAAGCGGGCATTCCGATCCTCGGCTACAACTTCAGCATCGCGGGCGTATGCGGCCGCGTGAGGGGGCCGTTCGCGCGGGGCGAATCGGAGTCGGTCGGCATGGACGGCCCGTTCGACGCGCCCATGCCGCGCGGCATGGCGTGGAACATGATCTACGACGCCGCGGCCGGCGACGGCACCGAGCCGCCGGCCACCCACGAAATGCTCTGGCAGCGGCTCGAGCAGTTTCTCGACGAGGTGCTGCCCGTTGCCGAACAGGCCGGCGTGACGCTCGCCGCGCACCCCGACGACCCGCCGTTGCCCACCATGCGCGGCCAGCCGCGGCTCGTTTACCAGCCGGCCATGTATCAGCGGCTGCTCGACCTGCGCCCCAGCCCGGCCAACGCGCTCGAGTTCTGCCTGGGAACGATCGCCGAGATGACCGACGGCGACGTGTACGACGCCACCGATCGCTACAGCAAGCAGGGGAAATTGGCGTACGTCCATTTCCGCAACGTGCGCGGCAAGGTGCCCCGCTATCACGAAACATTCGTCGATGAGGGCGACATCGACATGCTGCGCGTGCTGCGGATCCTGAAAACGAACGGCTTCGACGGCGTGCTGATTCCCGATCACACGCCGAAAATGGCTTGCCGCGCGCCCTGGCATGCCGGCATGGCCTACGCGCTGGGCTACATGCGCGCTGCGCTGCAGGCGATCGAAGAACCGAGGATTGACGTGAATGATCCATCCATCCGCGCTAGCCGGTGAATCGGCGCTCATCGCCGGCGGCGGATCCTACCGTACTATGTGCATGATGATATCCTGGACGACACGCATGATCCTTTGCGTCGCGCTAGCGGTCGCGGCGGCTGCTCACTCGCATGCCGAAACCGGCTACGAGGACGACGGTGTTTCGGCGATCGACTATATCGAGCTCAGCCCGTGCAAGTAGCGTGAGCCGCGATAAAGCAAAACCGCAAGCGGAAGCCGGCCGGGCGGCACGCGCCAATTTCACAACGTTTTACTGCGAGCGGGCCGTTTGAATCACCGCCTCGAACGCCGGCTTCGCTTCTAATTGCCGGTCGAAGAGCAGCGGGTAATCGGTGCGGCCGCGCACGGGAAAATCGTTCCGCCACGACTGGCCGTCGTGCACGCCCCAGAACGTGACGCGATCCAGCTTGTCAGCATGGCGGACGAAGATACGGAAGATGTCTGCATACCGCTCGGCCAGCGCCTGCTGCGCTTCCTCCGGCAGGCCGTCGCGATAAGGGTTCATCGCGTCGCCCTCTGCGTTCTGCTGATCGAGCTCGGCCCCCGTCTGCCGGCCCGGCATCGGAAGCATCATGATGTCCAGCTCCGTAATCATCAACTTCAGGCCCAGCTTGCCGTACTCGGTGAGCATGTGGTCGATCTCCTCGAGCGACGGGTAATCCATGCCCCAGTGCCCCTGCAACCCGATGCCGTCGATGCGAACTCCCTTGTCTTGAAGTGTTCGCACCAGGTCCGAAATGGCTGCGATCTTCGCCGGATGCCATTCGTTGAAGTCGTTGTAGTAAAGCTCGGCGTCGGGGTCGGCGGCATGGGCGAACTCGAACGCCTTCTCGATGTAGTCGTCGCCGATGGCCGCGTGCCACGGCTCGCCGCGCCGGCCCGGCACCCCGACCGGCCCGGTGCGCAGCCGCCCGTCGTCGTCGATGGCTTCGTTGACCACGTCCCAGGCGTGGATGCGGCCCCGGTACCGCCCGACCACCGCGTCGATATGCTCCTTCATGCGCGCCAGCGCCGTTTCGCGGTCGAGCGGGTTGCCGTCGAGGCCTTCGAAGACCCACTCCGGCGTCTGGTTGTGCCAGACCAGCGTGTGGCCGACGATGAACATGTCGTGCTCTTCGCCCCACTTCACGAACCGGTCGGCCGGCTCGAAGTTGTATTGATCCGGCTGCGGATGGACCTCCGCCCATTTCAGCAGGTTTTCGGGCGTGATCGTGTTGAACTGCCGGGCGACAAGCTTCAGCGCCGCGGCGTGCTCGTCCATGATCTGCTGCGTGCCGATGGCGGCCCCCACGCGAAACTGCTCTGCGAACGCCTCCTTCAACGCCGGCTGCTGCGCGATAGTAGAATCGTCCAGCATTATTCCGGCAACAGCCACGCAAATGGTCGTCATCAAATTAACTTTGAGCATTTCTCTTCCTCATCGTGGAACCGTGAATGATTCGAGTTATCACACCGCTGCCTCGCCCGGATCGAAATGCTTGAACTGCGCCCGCCGGTCGGTCAGGGCGTCTTGCATCTCGGGCTCCATCCGCTTGTCGATCTGGTAGAACATCAGTACGCCGACGGCCAGAAAGAATGCCAGCGAGGGAAACGTGCTCATCATATAGCGGATTCCATCGAGAGCCCGTTCGCTTTGGACGACGTTGGCGGCATAGCCGTAGAACTCGAGCAGCCGACCTTGCACCGCGCTGCCAATGCTAAGTCCCAGCTTCAGGGCAAACACGGTGGCGGCGAAGGTCATGGCGGTGGCGCGACGGCCCAGCTTCCACTCGGCGAAGTCGGCCACGTCGGCCATCATGGCCCACAGTAGCGGAATTGTCGTGCCGTAAATGAATTGCAGCACCATCTGCAGGGCGAACATCACGACCACGGCCGACGGCGGCACGAAAACGAACGCGGCCATACAAATAGCCGTGAGCAATAGGCTGGTGCGAAACACGTCGCGTTTGCCGAACCGCATGGCCAGCGGCTTCGAGAGAAACACCCCCACGATCGTCGTCGCGGTCGCCAGGCCATTAAACCAGCCGAATAGCGATTGCCACTGCCACTGCTGTCCAAACACCGTTTGTTCGCCAACGAAGTAGCGGAAGTAGTACCACGTGCTGCCCCCGCGAAGCGCGAGGCACACGAAGACGAAGACCGTGGCCACTGCCAGAGTGATCCAGTTGCGGTTTTGGAACAGGTCGGCGATATCCTGGCCGACGGAGGACTTCTGCTGGGGATTGGGCGCCACGCGTTCCCGTGTGGTGAGGAAGGTGATCACGAAGAATGCGACGGCGATCGCCCCCCACAAGGCCATCGTCAGTTGAAAGCCGAGTGCTTCATCGCCGCGGCCAAAGCGCGCCACAAGCACAAGCGTGAACGTCTGCACGAAGAATTGCGCCGTCATCGCCAGTACGAACCGCCAGGTCACCAGAGTGGCCCGCTCGGCCATGTCCCCCGTCATCACGCCGGTGAGGGCCGAATAGGGGATGTTATTGGCCGTATAGATCATCATCAGGGCGTTGTAGGTGACAATCGCCCAAATAAGTCGCCCCTGGTAGTCGAAATTCGGCGCCGTATAAGCGAGGACGAACAGCACCGCAAACGGCACCGAGGTGAACAGAATCCAGGGCCGAAACTTGCCCCATCGCGACGTCGTGCGATCCGCCAATGCGCCCATCATCGGGTCGTTGAAGGCGTCCCACAGCCGCGAGAATAGAAAGATGTTCCCGGCGGCCAGGGCGGAAATACCGAGCACGTCGGTATAAAAGCCCATCAGGAACATGATCTGCGTCTGGAACACGAAGTTCGCCGCGCAGTCGCCCAGGCTGTAACCGAACTTCTCCCGGATCGGAAGCTTGGAAGCGTCGGAGGCCATAACGAGCAACCGTGCGGGTGATCGGGCAGCGCGCGATTCGAGAGACGAGATTTCCGCCAGCGGCGCATGCCAACCGAGGATGCAACCGGCGCGACGTGCAGCCGAAAGCCTAGAAGCAGTTTCAAAACCCTCTCCCTTTGGGAGAGGGTAGGGTGAGGGTGCCTTGCCTGTCGACGATACACCCTCACCCCGGCCCTCTCCCGGACGGAGAGGGACGGTTTTGAAATCGCTTCTGGTTCCGCGACTGCAATCCTACATGTTAATGATGCACGGGACGCCGAAACAGGAGCGGATGCGAAAAAAAATGCAGTTTTTGCGCCCGCTCATCTCTCCCTTCAAGCACGCACAATAGCCGCCGAGCTACGCTCGGCGGAAGCCGGACCGCGTAGCGGGCCGGCTATTGGCAAGCGCAGAAAAACGCGCTGTCTTACGGCGGTCAAATAACCAGCCCGCGTCACGTGGTAAGCTCGACGCGAAACTTACGCGGCGTCTTGCCGACGTGTTTTTGGAAGAACTGGATGAAGTACCCCGCCGAGCCGAAGCCGGAAACCTCCGCCACCTTGGAGATCGGATACGTTGTTTCCAACAACAGCCGCTTGGCTCGCTCCAACCGCGTGAGCTGAATCTCCTCCAGCACGGTCCGGCCGATCGTTTCGCGAAACCGCTTTTCGAGGCTCCGGCGGGATAGCGCGACTTCATTGGCGACCCGATCGACCGAGATATCGCGACCCTGCTGGAGGCGAATAAACTGCAGCGCACTGGCGACGTCCTCGTCGTCGACGGCCACAATTTCCGTCGAGCGCCGCGTGACGACGCCCAGCGCTTCGACCACGATCCGATGCCGCTTTCGCACGCGGCCTCGCATCATCGCGTCCAATAGGGCCGCGGCGCGGTAGCCGGCCGTCTCGGCGTTGAGTGCCACGCTAGAGAGCGGCGGATCGGCCAGCTCGCAGAACACCTCATCGTTGTCGACGCCCACGACGGCCACGTCCTCCGGCACGTGCAGATTGGCCAACTTGCACGCCTCCAGCACTTCGCGGCCGCGGTCGTCGTCGCAGGCGAACAGCCCAATGGGCGTCGGAAGGGTGCCGATCCAACGGGCAAGCAGCGACTGCTCGCGCTCCCACACCCGGTTCTGGGCCCGTTTGGGCGTCGGATAGATAAACGGTTCGAAACCGTGCTCGTTCAAATACTTGTGAAACGCTCTTTGTCTCCTGCCCGACCAACCGCGGTCGTCGCTGCCCACGTAGGCGAACTGGGCAAAGCGACGCGACAGCAGGTGCTCGGCCGCCAGGCGCGTCACTTCCACCGGATCGGAGCTGATCTCCGAAAACTTCGCCAGCGGATTGCCCGGCTTCATCTGCTCGTCCGTCAATCCCAGCGCGATGGTCGGCAGGTTCGCGCTGATGACGGCCTGGGCCGTGCGCTCGTCGGCGACGCGGGCGATGATACCCGTCCCGCCCCATTGCTTCATCTTGGGCACGACCTGCTTATAGTCGCCCGGCGTGATGTGGAAGCTCCACGGACCGTGCAAGCGTGAGTAGCGCGCGATTCCAAGAAGGAACTCGCGGCCGAATCCCCGCGAAGTCTCGATCAATAAGGCTACTTTCGGGACTTCGCGCATGGAGTGGGATACGGCGCGTCGAGCGGCTGTTACCGTGGCAGACATGCTTGCGGACGCGCCTCGGCTAGCGGAGCGGTTGAGTAAACTTGTCCCGCGAAGTGCCGTGAGACTATCCCATCCTAATCGGTCCGACGCATTTGCAACATAATATTTCGTAAATTTTGCCCGCGCGCGATGCGGGCGAGATGGGCGTGCCGGGCGTGCTCGTTACGCTCACGGCGCTGGGCGGCATCGCGAAAGCCGATTCGGGGAAGGCCGGGGGGAGGGCGACGGCAAAGGCCTGACCTCTCCCACGGGGAGAGGGTTTTGATACGCGCGCTGAGTCCGGCCGTCGGCCCATACCGTCGATAATGCCAAAGCCGCGACAGAAGGCCACTCCGCGGCGCCGCTCACTCCGCTCGGTCATCCACGAAGCTTGGTCGAAATCGTCATTCCAAAGCAGGGCAGGGGATACCGTCCCACCGATTCTGTAATTGCTAGCAGTAGGGTGTGTCGAGGCTTGGCGAGACACACCAATTGTGCCGGATTCTGGTGTGTCTCGCGGACTCGACACACCCTACGACTTTTTTTACAGAAGAAACGCCACGGTA
>CAZHIV010000151.1:0-17426 GCA_964532675.1 uncultured Planctomycetaceae bacterium | reverse complement strand
CGGAACGGCACAGAGGCCGTTCCCTACAGAGATTGATTCCCGGATACCCTCACTTAATCAGGTTCGGCCCCCGACCCCCGACCCCTCCCCATGATTCTAATCGTCGATAACTACGACTCGTTCACTTACAACCTCGTGCAGCGGTTGGGCGAGATCGATCGTGGGCTCGACATCCAGGTCTTCCGCAACGATCAGATCGGCGTCGACGAGATCTTGGAGCGCAAGCCGGAGCGCGTAATCATTTCGCCCGGCCCGTGCACGCCGAGCGAAGCGGGCATTTCCGTCGAATGCTGCCGGCGCCTCAAAGGCCGGCTGCCCCTGTTGGGCGTGTGCCTCGGCCATCAATCGATGGGCCAGGCCTTCGGCGCGACCATCGTCCGCGCCAAGAATCTCATGCACGGCAAGACCGACATGATCCGGCACGACGGCCGCCGCTTATTCGCCGCCCTGGACAACCCGTTCCAGGCTACTCGCTATCACAGCCTCGTCATCCAGCCCGACACGCTCCCGGACGAGTTCGAAGTCACCGCCTGGGCCGAGGAGCCGGGCGGCTACCGCGAGATCATGGGCATCGCCCACCGCGACGAGCCGCTCTTCGGCGTGCAGTTCCATCCCGAGAGTTTCCTTACCCATTCCGGCTACGACATCCTTCGCGCATTCCTCGCCGCTTAGAGTTTTGTTTCACCACAGAGAACACGGAGTTCACGGAGGAGATCCAAGTTGTCGTTTGTGATCCGTCTGTTCGTCATTGGACGTGAACAACTAACAAGGACAATCCTGCAGTGACGAATTAAATCCGCCTCCGTGCTCTCCGTGTCCTCTGTGGTTAAATTCAAATGCTCCCTGTCGAAGAAGCTTTGAAGCTAGTCGAAAAGCAGGCCCGGCCGCTTGCGCCGCGGCGCGTTGCGTTGGGCGAAGCCGCCGGCCTGGTGCTGGCCGAGGACGTCACCAGCGAAGTCAACTCGCCGCCGTACGACAAGTCGATGATGGACGGCTACGCGGTCCGCAGCGGCGACCGCCAGCCGGAGCGGCAAGTACTGGAGGAAATCGCCGCCGGCGCGGTGCCCCGTCGGCCTATCACCCCGGGCACCGCCTCGCGGATCATGACCGGCGCGCCGCTGCCCGAAGGCGCCGACGCCGTGGTGCCGATCGAACAAACCGAGCTTGTCGACTCCTCGACCGTACGTCTGCAGCAAACCGACCCGGCGCCGGGACAGCACGTGCTCCGATTGGGCACCGCGTTGCGCGCCGGCGAAGTCGTGCTGCACGAGGGCGCACTGCTCCGGCCGATCGAAATCGCGATCCTGGCGGAGATCGGCCATTGCGTGGTTACCGCTCGGCCGCGACCGCGCCTTGCCGTGTTGCCCACTGGAAACGAGCTGGTGCACGTTCACGAAAAGCCGGCCGAGGGCCAGATCCGCGACAGCAACGGGCCCATGCTGCTGGCCGCCGCCGCGCGCGGGGGCGCCGAAGCCGTCGAGCTCGGCATCGCCCGCGACAACCGGGAGGAGCTAACCCGCTGGATCGAGCAGGGCCTGGCGGCCGACGTGCTGGTGCTCAGCGGCGGCGTCTCGGCCGGTAAGTTTGATCTCGTGCCCGAGGTGCTCGCCCAGCTCGGCGTCGAGCAGGTCTTTCACAAGGTTGCCTTGCGGCCGGGCAAGCCGCTCTGGTTCGGCGTCCGAGAGGACGGCGAGCGGCGG
This sequence comes from uncultured Planctomycetaceae bacterium, assembly GCA_964532675.1. Lineage (GTDB taxonomy): Bacteria > Planctomycetota > Planctomycetia > Pirellulales > Lacipirellulaceae > JABDGM01. Next base: position 15,726 of record CAZHIV010000151.1, on the reverse strand, counting down.
GTGCTCGTCTTCGGCCTGCCCGGCAACCCGGTGAGCAGCTTCGTGTGTTTCGAGCTGTTCGTGCGGCCGGCGCTGGCCGCGCTGGCCGGCCGCGGTTTCACCGGTGCCCAGACCGTTTCGGCCAGTCTGTCCCACGCCTACGACCACGCCGGCGGCCGTGCCGCCTGTCTCCCGGCCAGGGTAGCACCTGCATCTCAAAACGATCGGCCGGGAACCGACCTCCTCGTGGAAATCCTCCCCTGGCACGGCTCCGCCGATTTGGCCACCGTCGCCCACGCCAACGGCCTGGCTCGCCTGCCGGTCGAAAAGCGACAATTTGCTCCGGGCGATGGGCTCGACGTGCTCTTGATCTGATTGCGGCTGGCCGCCGGTTCGGCCATGCGACGACCCGCCGGCATGGAGGTAAGTCATTTTCCAGTCGGCAATTACTTCCGCGACAATACGCCGCTTGGATCGCGGCGGCAAACTACGAAATAGTTGCAAAATAGGTGTTTCTTGGTGATGATGGAGTATTGCCGGAACATCTTTTTAAGTGGCTGGGGCAGAATCCGCTGGCCGTCCGCGCCAACTTCGACGCTTGGTTGGTCTGCCGGAACGAAGAGGTTTTCATCATGGGTCATCTGTATTTTGCGGACGCGTCGGGCGTGTTGCTTCGCGGCTGCGCGCCGGTTTCATGCCGCGCCGCGCGTTGTCTCGCGATCGTGTGCGCGGTCGTTTCGATCGTCGGCTTGTCCGACCGGACCGCTTCGGCCAGTGTATTTGCCTCGGGTTACGTTTATCCGGCCGACAATCCCTTCACCCCTGTCGACGAAGGCCTGCCCATCGACGGAAACGCGATTGCCACGTTCGAACTGCCGGAGCATCAAACCTACTTCGAAGGCCGGCACGACGACGGCACGGACCCGTTGGACCTCGGCGACGACTTCAACGTAAACGCCAACATCTTCGTGGGCCGCAGACCGCAGACGCCCGTGCCGCCGAATACCATCACCAGCGGCACCTTGACGATCTCGGCCGAGACGGCGTTGCGGTACATGAACCTGGTTATCGGCGACGGGCCGCTGAGCCACGGCACCATGCATATAACAGGGCCGGCCGCGCTGTTTAACAACAACTTCAATATCATCCCGCCCAACCTGCCGACCAATTTCGCGAGCGTCAATCCGCGCGCCGCCGAGTCCTCGATGGACGGCCTCGACGGCGCCGCCGAAGGCTTCGACCTGATCGTCGGGTTCGAGGGGACCGCCCAGCTCGTTATCGACGACGGCGGGCGAGCCGAGATTCACGACGCCGTGATCATTGGCTCCGAGGCCGGCTCCACCGGCAGCTTGACCGTCGATGGATTTGCGTCGTTTCTCGGCAGCGGCGGTTTCGACGCGGGCGGCGGCAGCGAAATTCACACCATGATCATCGGCCGGCGCGGCACGGGTGAGATGCGGATTACCAACGGCGGCACCGTCGCTAGCGAGGCAGCGCCGACGACCGGCGGCGGCACGGCTGGTCCCATTGGAGCGGTCATCGGCAGCGATCCGTTCGAGACGACCGAGCCGGATCCCGGCGGCAACGGATACGTGTGGGTAACTGGGCCGACGTCCAAGTGGATAATCGGCGGCTCGCTGCAAGTCGGCGGCTTTCACGATTCCACGGAAGGGGCCGGCATGGGCGGCGACATCGAAGGCGACAATGTGGAGTATATCAGCGAAGCCGGTCGGGGCACTCTTTACGTGCAGGACAACGCCCAGGTCAACATTCGCGCGGCGATCGGCGCCGACCCCATGCAGGACGAGTTACTCCTGGCGATTGGCCGGTTCGGGATCGTGGACTTGGCCGGCGGTCGCATTACGATCGGCAGCCCGTTGCCGGACGATCCTCGCCCCGACACGATCCAGGTGATCAACGACGGCACGATCCGCGGCAGCGGCCGGATTAACACCGGCGTGTTCCGAAACCGCTATTACGGTCAGGTCCAGGTCCGCGCCGGCGAGAAGCTGACCATCGACTCTTCGTCGGAATTCTCCGCCAGTGGAATGGATGCCGAGCCTATGATGAACTTCGGTCTGATCGAGGTGATCGGCACCGTCGATTCGCGGGCCGAGCTGGAATTCATCCGCGACGTGGGGCCGCCCGATGAACCGGGGCTGCGCCGCCCGTTCCTCAATCGACCGCTGCCTTTGGATCCCCCGCCGCCCGATTTTGACGGCGGCCTCATTTCGGCCCAGCACGCCACGCTTAGGTTCGGATCCGGCATGCAAAACGAAGGCGTGATGGCGTTCACCGCCGGAAATAATGTGATTACCGGAAGGGTCGACAACGTCGCGACGGACGACAACAACGGGCGGTTTCTCGTGTATCCCAACACGACGGTCACGGTCGAGGACGACTTCGCCTCCGGCGGCCTTGTCGATGCGATGCCTGTCGACTTTCCCATTCTTACCATTCGAGAAGGCGGCTTGCTGAACGTGCTCGATCACAGCAGCTTTACGCTGCAAGGCCACCTCGACATGGAGATCAGCTTCTCGAACCCCGCGAAGATCCAGGTCGCCGGCGACGTCGGCCTCAACGGCGATCTGTACCTCTCGTTCGACAATGACACGCTGGGCAACCTTTCCCACGGCGACGCGTTTGAATTGATCTACTTCGCCGGCTTCATCGGCGGCGTGGATAGCACGGATCCCCTGAACCTGAGGCCGGACTTGACCGTCAATCCCGTTCTCAATGTCGTTCCCGATCCCGTCCTGGCCACGTTGTATCCGGACTTGGACTTTATTACGGCAGAGATCCTGCAGTCGTACTATCTGCTCGTGCTCGACCCCTCGATGGTCGGTATGGCCGGCGCCGTGGCGCCAGACTTCAATGGCGACGGCGTCGTGGACCTGGACGATCTGGCCATCTGGCAGGCCAACGCCGGCTGCGAAATGGGCTGCTCGGTTCTTCAGGGCGACGCAGACGGTGACGGCGACGTCGACGGCGACGACCTTCTCTTCTGGTCGCGAAATGTCGGCATGCCGCCGCCGTGGAGCAGCCCGAGCGTCGGCGGCGGCGGATCGCTGGGCCCCAGTGTCCCCGAGCCGACAGGTTTGGCCTTGCTCCTCTCTGGTAGTTTGCTGGCGCTAGCATGCCGCCGGCAACGCATTGCGGGCCAGTGACTTAGCTCCGTGGCGCCAATTGGCCGCAGACCGCCGCAAGTCTGACCGTCGACTTTGACGATTAGGAAGATTGTACGGCCGCGGGCGGGCGAATGCTGGCACCGCGGCCGCGGCTTCAAGCTTCTGGCGTCCCCCGGCATGGAGGCTCTCATGCGCTTAATTCCCCGTTGGCTCGCGATCGTAGTAGGTTCGTTGCTCGTCGTGTTGCTCCACGGTTCGCGAGTATTGGCCGACGGCAGCGCCGGGACGCTGAAGTTCCTCGTAGCGGGTCCGACGACGCCGGCCGCCGACCCCACGTCGGAAGTGACCATTTCGCCCCCGCCGTTGATGCCAGAACCGGCGCAACCAGCCGCGCCGGAGGTGACAATTTCCGCACCACCGGAATCGGCGAAACCCGCGGAGCCAGAAGCGCAGCCGCTCGCGGTTCCACAGCCTTCGCCGCACACTTCGCCTGCCCCGGCATTTCCCCGGCCCGGCGTTGCCACGACCGCCGTCAGGCAGCCGCTCGCCGAACCACTGGTTACCAATCAGACGCGCCAAGCGCTCAACTTCTACGGCGGCTATTCGGCCCGGGCAACGCTCAGCCAGTTGCCGCGCCGCGCGGCGCTCCAGCCGAGCGGTAGCCAGCCCATCGTTCGACAATCGAAGCCTTTCCAGGCGATCCATCACGAACCCACGGTCAGCCCGTATCTGAACTTGCATCGCGACGACGTAAGCGCCGAGAGCGCCCCGAACTACTTCGCGTTCGTCCGTCCGCAAATGGAACAGCTCGATGCGGCCCGCGCACAGCAGCGCGAAATCCAGCGCTTGCAGAGACAACTGCAGAGCATGCCGTCTACCATGGCCGGCCCGCGCTACCAGTCCGCCGGCGGGCCGGGCGCCGGTTCGGCCGCCCGCTTCATGGACACGGCCCAGTTCTACGCCGGCCGGCGATGATGAGAGTGGTCCTCTCGCTCCGCTGATCCGGATCAGCCGCAGGGCACGGGCCCCTGGTTTTCAGCCCTCGTCGCAGCCTACATCGCTCGTCCCGTAGGGACGCGACGACAATAGCCCAGCAGTTCCACTGCTGGGTGCTATTTCGGCGAGGCAAGCCAAGTCCCGTAGGGACGGCTGAAGCTTTCAAAAAAACTTCAATCGTCCCTACGGGACTCCTGCCACCCGCGCAATCTTGTGCCCAGCGATTAAATCGCTGGGCTATTTTCGTTTGTCCCTACGGGACACGCGTAAGGCGATGGTAAGTTATGGGTCTGGACAAGGTTTTCGGCCACGGTCTACCTTTGCCGGGTGTCAAGTGACGCATTGGAGTGTACACTGAGCGTGACAACCCGCCGCGTCGAACGCACGCCAAGGAGTCACGCCAATGCCGGGTCGACCGACTCACCGTTGCCTTTGCCGATTCGCGGCGATCTATATTTTATTCGCCGCGCAGTCCTACGCCACCGCGCAATCGCCGCAAGACGACGAGGCTCACCCAGCCGCGGACGCGCCGGCGGACGCGCCCGCCACCCGCCCGCGCCAGGCCGAGCGCGAAGCGGCCTTCGCCAAGATGCTCGGCGGCGCCACGTTGGATGGCAGTTACACCAGCACCGGCCCGGGCCGCGATCCGACGAAGCTCTCGCACGACAAATACACGCTCGGCGAGGTGCGAAAAGTGGGCGGCGACCGCTGGCTCATCGAGGCCCGAATCCAGTACGCCGAGCACGACGTCACGCTGCCCATCACCGTGCCCGTCCGTTGGGCCGGCGACACGCCGGTCATCGTCGTCGACAACCTCGGCCTCGAGCCGTTCGGCACCGTATCGGCCCGCGTGATGTTCTTCGGCGGCCACTACGCCGGCTATTGGAAGCACGGCCGGCAGGGCGGCCACTTGTTCGGCGTGATTCGCCCCGGCGATGCCAAGCCGCCGCAACCGAGCGACGACGACAACTGAATCGGCCTCGCTAACCGCGCTAACCGGCGACGAAGAGCCGCCACGCGACCACGGCCGCCCCCAGCGGGAACAAGTACCAGGCAAAGAGCATCAAGCGGCCTTGCTCGACCCAGCGGATCAGCCACGCCAGAGCGGCCAGGCCGATCGCCATCGAAATCAACAAACCAAGCGCCAGCAGGGCGGGCGGCGTCGTTCCCGATGCGATCGGCGCGCCGGACAAGTAGGGTTTGGCTAGTTCCGCAATTTCCAGCGCTCCGGCCCCGGCCATGGCCGGGATGCCGAGCAGGAACGCGAACACCCCGGCGCTGCGGCGGTCGAGCCCGCAAGCCAGCCCGCCGGCGATCGTCGCGCCGCTTCGCGAGATGCCGGGCAGCAGGGCGAGCGATTGCAGCAGCCCCACGGCGATCGCGCCGCCGTAACCGAGCTGGCGATACGACGTCTCGCCCGGCGGCTGCCGCGACGCCCAAATGAGCAGCAGCCCGGTGACCGGAAACAGGAAGCCGGCCAGCAACGGACTGACCAGCACGTCGCTGGCCAGGTACTTGAGCGGCAATCCAATGGCCACCGCGGGAATGGTGCCGAGGATCAGCAAGGGAACGAGCCGCCGATCGCGTCCCACGAGCGACCACACTTCGTGCCAGAAGAAAACGATAATCGCCAGCAGTGTCCCCATGTGCAGGACGATCTCCACTGCTAGCAGCTCGTCATTCGGCGGCAACGAATAACCAAACGCCTCCAGCACCGCGCCGGCCACGACCAAATGCCCGGAGGAGCTGACGGGCAGGAATTCCGTCAGTCCCTGGACGATCGCCAGCAGGATAATTTCGAGAAGGCCCATCATCGCGCCGCCGGGATTCCAAAACCCTTCCTCTCCCACCGGGAGAGGGCCGGGGTGAGGGTGAATCGGCGGCAGGCAACGCGCCTCCACCCTACCCTCTCCCAGAGCGAGAGGATTTTGATACTGCTTTTATTGACCCCTGCGCAGCGAATGAACGTTTTCTGGCTGAAAGCTGACGGCTGATAGCTGACAGCCGCGATCCGCGATCCGCATCGGTTCATTCGCCGCGCAGTCCTCAATAGTATAGGATGCAATCCGCATTCCCCGATACGCCGTGTTCCACTACGACGCCGGACTATTCCTGACGCTGGCCCAGCTCGCGGTCGACGTGCGCCGCCGCCAGCCGCGATGTTTCGTGTCGCACGCGCATGCCGATCACATCGCCCGCCACGAGCTGGCCTTCGCCACCCCGGCCACCGCCTGCCTCTACCGCCATCGCCTGGGGGCTCGCCATCGGGTGCGCGAAATGCCGTACCGCGTGCCGCTTGAGTTCGGCGGCCTGCGGCTGACCGCGCTGCCCGCCGGCCATTGCCTTGGCTCCGCCATGCTGTTCGCCGAGAACGGCGATCGCTCGCTGCTCTACACGGGCGACTTCAAGCTGGGCGAATCGGCCACCGCCGAGCCGGCCGAGCTGCCCCGCGCGGACGTGCTCATCATGGAGTGCACGTTCGGCCGGCCGCGCTACCGCTTGCCGCCGCGCGCCCAGGTCGTCCGCCGGCTGCTGGAAATCGTGCTCGCCGCCCTGGCCGACGGCCGAACGCCCGTCATCCATGCCTATCCGCTCGGCAAATCGCAGGAAGTCACCCGGTTGCTTACGGATCGCGGCGTGCCGGTGCTGCAGCATCCGGTCATTTACGAAATCAGCCGCGTGTACGAGCAGTGCGGCGTCGATTTGGGCGACTGCGCGATGGCGGGCGACAGTCCGCCGCGGGGGCACGCCGTCGTCACGCTGCCGCGCGGAAGCCGCAACTTTCGCCTGCCAGGCCTGGGCAAGACGGTTTCGGTCGCCGTCACCGGCTGGGCGGCAGACGCCGGCGCGAAGTATCGACTCGGCGTCGACCACGCGCTGCCGCTGTCCGACCACGCCGACTACGACCAGCTCGTCGAAACCGTGCGCCGCGTCGAGCCCCGCGAAGTGTATTGCACCCACGGGCCGGCCGAATTCGCCGACCACCTTCGCGACCTCGGCTTCAACGCCTACCCGCTCCATCCACCCGCCCAACGCCGCCTGTTCTAGGAGTGTGCATCAAAACCCTCTCCCTGTGGGAGAGGGAGTTTCGTTACACCGCTAAAAGCCGGCCCCCGCCGCTTGCGGCTTAGCGCGCCACGATCACGGCTCGGCCTGGCCATGCTTGCACAACTCGACAATTCCCGCGCGAAGCCCCGGCCATGGCACCCGCCCGAGCGTTAGTACGCGATTCCCTGGCAAGATAAACGGGCCGTAGGGATTGTTTCAACGCGCCTGCTCGGCTTGTAACGGCTGTGCGGATTGACCCACCAGCGGCGCGGGCCGGTGGAGCCGATTTTGCTGGTTGTCGGTCCGGCCTAACGTCGAATTCTGATTTTACGGATCGTTCCCAAGGCAACGGCGATGACGGTGCGCCGGGCGTCGCGACTCACCACGGCCAATCGACTCATGAGCCCTATCTACCTCTTGGCCTTGTCGTGGTTGGTCGTCTACAAAACGGCGCCGATTGCCGGCTGGGCGATGGACTTCGCCGCGCCGGCCGCTGAACCCGCGGCGAGGCCTGCCTCGGCGCCGCTCGAATTCAGCGGCCAGGCGGTGGACGGCGACCTGCCGACGACGTACCGTTTGCCGCCGCTGCCGCCGCTACCCGCCGCTGCCGTCGCGGACGACGACCTGCCGCTGTTTTTCCCACCGCTTCGCTCCGACGTCCTACCACCGGCCTCGGCGTCGACGACGATGCGTTCCGTCTTGAAAGCGAATTCGTCGCCCTGGACGCCGCCCACCGAATCGACGCCGGCGCCGCAAGTCACCCAGTCAAAACCGGCCGGCTCCCCCCCGGACGAACGCTTGGCCGATAGCGGCGCGCACCACCGGCTCGTGTCGATCGAGCCGATTGCGCCGGCGAACCCGCCGCCAGCGCCGTCCAACACGCAGTTGGCGGTCCAGCTGCTGCCGGCCGTGCAGCGCGGCTACGAGCTGGCGCAGCGCGGCGCCCTGTTTGCCGCGCGCACCGAGTTCGTGCAGGTGCTGCGGCGCGTGGCCCAGGCAAAAGACATCGCGGCCGACTGCGACGAACATTCGCAAGCGCTGGCCGCCGGCTTGCGGGCGCTCGATGAGGCGGACGACTTCATCCCCAAAGGCGTGCAGTTGGAGGCGGAGCTCGACGTGCGGGCCACCGCGTCGTCGCATCGCACGCCGGCGCTGCCCGAGGGGTCGGCAAAAGTGCTGCCGCACGAAGCCGTCGCCCTGTATCAGGAGTTCGCCCAGCAAAAGCTCGCAGCCGCGGTGGCCGGCGAGCAGGCCGGCTCCATGGCCCTCTACGGACTCGGCCGGATCGACGCGCAGCTTGCCGCGCGGCAGGACGACGACGTACGGCTGGTGCGTGGCGCGATGTCGATGTACGCGGCCGCCCTGGCCGCCTGTCCGCACAATCACCTGGCGGCCAATGAATTGGGCGTGCTCGAATGCCGCGCGGGCCGGCCGGCCGAAGCCGTGCGGCTCTTCGAGCGGACGATCGACTTCGCCCCCAGCGCCACCGCGTACCACAACCTGGCCGTCGCCCAGCAACAGCTCGGACTGCATGCCCACGCGCAGGCGAACGAGCAAGAGGCGCAACGGCTGGCCGCCTGGGAGCGCGCCAACGGCACCTTGTCGCGCAGGGCCGGCGTCCAGTGGGTGGCCCCCGAGGAGTTGGCCCGCGTCGCCCAGTCCGCCGGCCTGGCGCCCGCTCCAATTCAGGCAGTCAATGCGCCGCCGGCGTCGAAGTCGCCTTGGCAGCGGACCGTCGAATTAGCGCGCTCGCTGCCCCGCCCGGGATCCGAATCTGACTCCGAAGCCGCCCGGGAAGCCGGGCCGAACGCCCGCGTCGTGTGGCCCAGCATGCGCCCCAGCCAAACCAGATTTCGCTAGAAGCAGCACAATCGCCGCCAGTCCCCATTCACGCCCGGCAAATTCCATGACGAACCGACTCAGCAACTCAAGACGTTGGTTGGCCGCCGCAATGATCGGTGCACTGATCGGCGTATGTTGTCGACCGGCGAGCGCTCAAGAGAGTTGCACTTCGTGTCAGCCGCTCAGCCCCGCCGCGCCGTTCCCGATTTGGGGAGTCGACAGCGCCGCCGGGTGCTATGGCGGCGAAGTCGGCTGGGATGCACGCGGCATGATCCCCTGGCAGGAGTTCGCCCAAGGTGAATACGTCGGCCACGCCCGCACGCCGCACGTGCCCGAGTATCGGCTCCGCGAAAGCGACGTCGTGGCCGTTTTCTACCGCCGCACGCGGGAGGAGCTCTCGCGGCCGTACGAGCTGCAGGTGGGCGATCGGGTTCGCGTGGAATCGCTGACGGCCGGCACGGCCACCGGCGCCCCCGCCGGCGCCACGGCCCAGCCGCCGGACGACCGCATCTCGCGCGAGCTGGTGGTGCAGCCGGATGGCACGATCACGCTGCCGCTTTTGGGCCAGGTCCGCGCGACGCGACGCGCCATTCCCGCCCTGCGCGACGAGCTGGAACAGCAGTTCAAAGAGTATTATCGCTCGCCCTCGATCACCGTCACGCCCATCCAGGTCAACACGCGGCTCGAGGACTTGCTCGATACGGTCGACAGCCGCGCCGGCATCACGGGCGGTTTGCAGATTCAAGTCCCGGTCACGCCGGCCGGCGACATCCAACTGCCCGGCATCGGCGATATCTTCGTGCAAGGGCTCACGTTTACCGAAGCCAAGAAGGAAATCGACGCCCGCTACGATGCCGAGGTGCCCGGCGTGCAGGTGACGCTGGTGCTTGCCGAACGTGCCAAGCGTTTCGTCTACGTGCTGGGCGAAGTGAACGCCCCGGGCCGCTACGAGCTGGTGGCTCCCACCACCGCGATGGGCGCACTGGCGCTCGGCGGCGGACAGCGCCTCGGCGCGAATCTCCGACAGGTGGTCGTCTTTCGCCGAGCACCCGATTGGCGCCTGATGGCCACCATGCTCGATCTGCGCGGCGCCATTTATGCGCGGCGTCCGGTTCCCGCCGACGACATCTGGCTCAACGACTCCGACATCGTGCTGGTGCCCAAGTCGCCCATCAAGCAGGCCGACGATTTCATCGAGCAGGTCTTCACCCGCGGCATCTACAGCCTGGTTCCCCGCGAGGTGATCTGGAACCTCGACACCACGGGCTCGTCGCTGTAGCCAGCTATAGGCAAGTCACGCCGAGCCTCCCGCTTGCGGCGGCCAGGTCCATGCCGGCCCGGCCCACGTTTACTACGGCCGCCACGGCTCGATTGAGCGAATGGCGAATGATTTGGTTTCGCCCTTCGTCATTCTCATTCCTCGCCAATCGGCGTCGCCCCCGCCGGCGGCTTGCCCTTTCCGGCGCGCACGTACTTGGTGCGCCCGCCGGCATAGTCTGCCGCGGCCGGCAGCTCCGGCACATCGGCCGCACCCTCCCGCGACGCCTCGAACAGCTTCCTCAAAAAGGGCCGGCACCAGCCGCACCCCGTCCCCGCCCCGTGGCACTCGGCCAGCTGCGACTCCCGCCGCGGCCGCTCGATGCGCAGATAATTCACCACCTTCCGCTTGGTGACGTGAAAACACAAACAGAGTTCGTCGTCGAGCTGCATGGCGCGTTACGGCTATCGATTAACGGTCGCCGCGGGTTTTTTGCGCGAGCTTCCGTCAGCCGAGCGGAAGCCGATATCGAGTACACACCCCAATCCGGCGGCGTAGCGTTCCAGCGTGCGCAGTGTCGCGTTCTTTTGCGATTCCAGCCGCGCGATATTGCCGCGTGTCATCCCGGTGCGAGCCGCCAATTCAGCGAGCGTGACGCCCTTCGCTTCGCGCATGGCCCGCAGCTTGGCGATCGCTACCTTCATCGGATCGGGCTTCGCTGGCCGCAATTCTTCCTCCACCTGCTGGCGAATCTTGCGGTATTTCGCAGCCTCAGCCTTCGTCAAGCGCCGCCCGCGAGACACGGATCGATACTGCTTCTTAGCCATGCGATTCATTCCTCAACCGGATATGCAGTCACCGGGTACACGGTGCCGTCGTCAATCTCCTCGTAAATCACCGCAATCTCTTCACCGGCCGGCGTCCGCCCAAAAACAATCGGCCGTCCACTCGAACGGCTCTTCAAGCGCCGCTTGGGATGATTCAACACATATTCCACGTCGCTCGGCACCAGACCCTGCTCGGCGATGTGCTGAATGTTTCCATCTGAATCGTCGGGCAAATCCCAGATAATGTCAATGATGGGCATACGCCGCCTGCGCCTTCATAAATGATAGCACCAATTGGACTGCTAGTACAGGTCGATGCGGTGACAATAAGCACTGGATATTACTCATCAAGCCATCCTTGACCCATAGTGCAATGAGCAAACCACCCTTCGAATTGACGGACACCTGCTTAATAATTCTCGGAAGTGGATGGTTGTTGCTTTGGGGCATCGTGTTTGTCGTTAGCTATTTGAAGGACAAGACCCTCTTTGATACAACTTCAATGCGGCTCGTCCTCGTCATAGTCGCCTGGATCGGAGCCTCTCCAATTCTCGCCGGCATTACCTGTCCAGAAAAGTTATTGGTGGCCGTGATTGATCTTGTGGTTTTCACCGGGCTTGTCATCGCGTTATGGCTGGTGAGAGACTAGAACCAAATGGAAGCCGTTCCGTAATAAGCTGCGCGAACCTTCGAAAGGAACCGGTATCGCTCGACTTTTTTATGGTCCGCCGCTTTGGGGTCGGCATGAAACAACTAGCCGTCATCGATGCACGAAAACCTGAGGCCGTTGGCCGAGAGGTCACATTGCAAGGCTGGATTCGCACCCGCCGCGATTCCAAGGGCGGCTTCAGCTTCCTGGAGCTCAACGACGGTTCCTGTTTGGCGAACATCCAGATCATCGCCGACGCCAATCTGCCGAACTACGAATCGGAGGTCAAGAAACTTTCGCCCGGCTGCAGCGTTACCGTCCGCGGCGAAGTGAAACCGTCCGGCGGCAAGGAGCAGGCCACCGAAGTCCACGCGTCGGAGATCACCGTTCACGGCTGGGCCGATCCCGAACAGTACCCGCTGCAGAAAAAGCGGCACACGTTCGAGAAGCTGCGCGAGTGGGCCCACCTGCGGCCGCGGACCAACACATTCGGCGCCGTGATGCGAGTCCGCAACCGCATCTGCCGCTCGATCCACGACTTCTTCCAGGAGGAAGGCTTTCTCTACCTGCAGACGCCCATCATCACGGCCAGCGACTGCGAAGGCGCGGGCGCCATGTTCCGCGTCTCGACGATCGACCCGGCCAATCCGCCGCGCACCGAAAAGGGCGACGTCGATTACACGCAGGACTTCTTCCACCGCCCGGCGTACCTCACCGTCTCCGGCCAGCTCGAAGGCGAGATCTACGCCACCGCCCTCGGCAAAATCTACACCTTCGGCCCCACGTTCCGCGCCGAGAACTCGAACACCACTCGCCACCTGGCCGAGTTCTGGATGGTCGAGCCCGAAGCGGCCTTCTTCGAACTGGCCGACAACATGGCCCTCGCCGAGCGCTTCCTGAAGCGCATTTGCGGCGACGTGCTGGCCGACTGCCGGGAGGACATGCAGCTGTTCGCCCAGCACGTGGATAAAACGGTGCTCGATCGGCTGCAGAACGTCGTGGACCGCGACTTCCGCCGCCTTCCCTACACGGAGGCAATCGAGCTGCTGAAGGCGTCCGGCAAGTCGTTCGAGTTCCCCGTCGAGTGGGGCCACGACCTGCAGGCCGAGCACGAGCGTTATCTCACCGAAGAGAAATTCAGCGAGCCGCTCGTGCTCTACGACTACCCGGCCGCGATCAAGCCGTTTTACATGCGCGTCAGCGACGACGGCAGCACGGTGCGAGCGATGGACGTGCTCGTGGCCGGCGTGGGCGAGATCATCGGCGGCAGCCAGCGCGAGGAGCGGCTCGATGTGCTCGAGTCGCGGATGGAAGCCCAGGGGCTCAACAAGGCCGACTACTGGTGGTACCTCGACCTCCGCCGCTTCGGCACCGTGCCCCATTCCGGCTTCGGCCTGGGCCTGGAGCGGATGGTTCAATTCGCCACCGGCATGACGAACATCCGCGACGTGATCCCCTTCCCGCGCACGCCCGGCAACGCGGAATTCTGAAGCCGTAGGGTCGGGAGTCGCCACTGTTTGCACAGATGGTGCTAGGCTATTCGCAGCCTAGCTTGCGATCACGCGCCGGTGAAAACTCCCGACCCGCGTAGTCGGTGTCACAAGTTCTTGCACCGCGACAATTCTGGTATAATTCGATCGGTAGGCAACCATCATTACCCTGTTCACCGAGGCATGCCATGATCCATGGACGAATCGTGAACGGCGTCGTCTTGCTAGACGATTCCTCAAAACTCCCAGAGGGAGCAGAAGTGCGCGTCGAATTGATCGAGGCCAGTAAGTGCAGGTCGGCGATTGCCCTCCTTGACCAGTGGCTCGAAGATCAGTCGGGCTACGATGAAGAGGCATGGCCCGAGTTAAAGACCGAACTCGACGAACACCGGTTGTCTTCGCGGAGATTGTTTGATGCCTAAGCAAGTTTTGCTTGATGCCGGGCCCTTGGGCATGATCTCCCATCCCAGACCAAACAGAGCCATCGCCGATTGGTTTAAGAGGTTGCTCTCGGCGGGCGTCTCGGTGCTGGTACCGGAGATTTCAGACTACGAAGTGCGTAGAGAACTCCTCCGCGCTAATCGACAGAAAGGCATTTAACGGCTCAATGACTTGAAAGCCACCATTGGCTACTTGCCGATCACGACGCCGGCCATGTTGAAGGCCGCTGAACTGTGGGCGATTGCTCGAAACCAGGGATTCCCCACCGCAGACGACCTGACGCTAGACGCCGACGTGATCCTCGCCGCCCAAGCCAACATTCTCGAAGAAACAGCCGACGAAGTGGTGATCGTCACCACGAACGTCGGCCATCTGGTACATTTTGCCGATGCTCGGAAGTGGGATGAGGTAACCGAGCACGATTTGGTGTGAGACAAGGGTGCAACCGGTCACTGAGATGGCCAACATCCGCGACGTGATCCCCTTCCCGCGCACGCCCGGCAACGCGGAATTCTAGAGCGTTCCAACAAAACGGCCGGGGACTGGCTCAATTTGCGGAGTCCGCGGAGCAAATTGTGCCTGGCCCCTTTCGGTGGACCCGCTCTAATTCACCGCGATCAGCACATCGTCTAACGGGTGGAGCACGATCAGGTCCAATACCCCGTCCCAGGGATCGGTGTCGCCAAACACGAGGTCGCGGCCCGCGTTGCCGACGATCAGGTCGCAATCGTCGTCGTCGAACACGGCCACGCCCGGCTGCAGCAGCCCGCCGGAGCCGCTGAGCGCGGCCACGCGCGAATCGAAGCTCGCCGACGAGCCCCAAACGGCCATGATGGCGTCTAGCGCCGCCAGATCGTCGTCGTAGATCGTGTAGCCGCCGATGAGGATGTCCTCATCGTTGCCGCCGATGAGCCAATCCTCGCCCTGGCCGCCGATGAGGATGTTGCGTCCCGAGCCGCCGTACAGGATGTCGTTGCCATCGCCGCCGACGAGCACGTCGTTGCCGCTACCGCCGAACAGCACGTCGTTGCCGTCTCCGCCGAACAGCACGTCGTCGCCGCCGCCGCCGTAAAGGATGTCGTTGCCCGTGCCGCCGTAAATCACGTTGCCGCCGCCGCCGCCCATCAACAGGTCGTTCCCGCTGCCGCCGTCGATCATCATCGGCTTGGTGACGTTCGGCGTGGTCACGAGAATATCGTTGCCGCCACGCAAACGGACCTGGATTTCCGTAATGGCCGACTCGTTGAAGACAACCGGGTTGTCGTCGTTGAACGAAGCAAGGACCTTAATCGTCGTGCCCACTTTCGTGATGATCACGATATCGCTGGCATCGCTGCCGACGACGTGCAGCACGCCGCCGATCTCCACGGTGCCCACGCCCAGCAGCTCGACCGTCGTGGTGGCCAGCGTCACGCCGCCGTCGTCGTCGCTGACCCGCAGCGTGACGGTGCGCGTCTGATTGCCGCTGAAGCCGAGCGCCTCGGGATCGAACACCGGATTGGCACCGCTCGTTTCGAACGTGCCGTTGTTATCGAGATCCCACTCGAATGTGAGCGGGTCGGCCGGGCCGGCCACGTCGAAGCCGCTGCCGTTGAGCGTGATCGGCGTATCGTCGAACGTGAAGTAGGGACCGCCCGCGTCGGCTGTCGGCGCCACGTTGTGGACCGTTACTTCCACCGTGCTCGCGGCGGCGAACGTGCCGTCCTCGTCCGTGGCCGTCGCGCTGATCGTGTACGTCGAGCTGCCCGTGTCGTCGGCGTATACGTGCGTGACGCTCGACGGGTTGCCCGTAATAACCTCCGTGACGTCGCCCCAGTTGATCGTCCAGCTCGTGATCGTGTCGGCGCCCGGATCGGATGACGACAGGTTGAGCGTGTAAGTCGCGCCTTCGTCCACGTCCGCCGCGCCGCTGATGACCAGCGTCGGCGCCACGTTGTGGACCGTTACTTCCACCGTGCTCGCCGCGGAGAACGTCCCGTCCTCGACCGTGGCCGTCGAGCTGATCGTGTACGACGAGCTGCCCGTGTCGTCGGCGTATACGTGCGTGAGGCTCGACGGGTTGCCCGTA